>DPCJ01000063.1:45172-46282 GCA_003516705.1 Prolixibacteraceae bacterium
AGGTAGTACCCGTCCGGGACGCAACGCTGAACAAGTTGCTAAATGGGTATATGATTTTGCATCAAAAAGAAATGATGCAGAATATGAATTAGTTGACCTTAAAGACTACAATTTACCTTTGCTTGATGAAGCTTATCCGGCTTCCTTTGGCCAATATTCGAATGAACATACAAAAGCCTGGGCAGAAAAAATTAAATCGCTCGATGCTTTTATATTTGTCAACGGAGAATATAACCACTCTATACCCGGCGCCTTAAAAAATGCATTGGACTATTTGTATGCTGAATGGAACAATAAAGCGGCCGGTTTTGTAAGCTATGGTTCTGCAAGTGGTGCAAGGGCTGTGGAGCATCTTCGGCTGGTTCTGAGTGAATTACAAGTAGCTCATGTGCGTGCGCAAGTATTGCTGTCATTATTTACCGATTTCGAAAACTTTAGTGTTTTTAAACCTGCGCCAATGCATTCTGATAACTTAAAAACAATGTTAGACCAATTGAATAGCTGGGGAAATGCTTTAAAAACACTAAGAAAATAATTACAGATTTATGAAAAAGATGCCTGTATATTTTATCCCTCACGGTGGCGGCCCATGGCATGTGATGCACGATGCCATGGGTGACCCGGTTGGATATGGAGGTTTAAGAACGTATCTTACAGAATTGGGGCAAAAGTATCGTCCGAAAATTAAAGCCATACTTGTTATCTCAGCGCACTGGGAAGAAAATGTGCCCACCATACATTTTGGACAAAATCCTCCGATGTATTATGATTATTACGGCTTCCCGGAGTTTACCTACCAACTGAAATGGGATGCACCGGGGCATCCGCAATTGGCAGAAAAAGTGGAAACTCTTTTGAATAATACCGGATTTAAAACAAAGCGGGAATACAAACGCGGTTTTGACCATGGAACTTTTGTTCCTTTAATGATTGCCTTCCCGGAAGCCAAAATTCCTGTTGTACAACTATCCCTGGTTTATTCGCTTGACCCGGCAACACTTTTGGCAATGGGTAAAGCACTCGAACCATTACGCGAACAGGATGTACTGATTATTGGTTCGGGAATGAGCTATCATAATATGCGTGGTTTTATGTCGGGAAGTTCATCCG
>DPCJ01000063.1:46434-47698 GCA_003516705.1 Prolixibacteraceae bacterium
TTTGAAATACACCCCGATACGCCAAAAGAAGGTAAGTTGACAGCTGAATATTTTAAGAACCACGATGCGGGGCAAATGAAGCAATACATTGAAAATTTCGGGAAAGATGTTGGAATGAAATTAAATGGCAAATTACTGGCAAACTCAAAGCTAAGCCTTGCAGCCAACAACTTTGCCAGAGAGAAAGGCAAATTCCCTGAATTTCATGAAGCCGTGTTCAAAGCAAATTTTGAGGACGGCAAAAATATTGGCGAAATCACTGTTTTATTGGATCTTGCTGAAGGAGTAGGAATAGATACTCAGGAGTTGAAAACATACCTTGAAGACGAAGCCAACCTGAAGAAGGTGGACGAAAGTTCAAAAGAAGCACAAATGCTGGGAATTACTGGTGTACCAACTTTTATCTTAAACAATAAAGTACTGGTTGGGGCCCAGCCCATTGAAGTAATTCGGGAATTCATTCAGAATAATAGTTGACAATTTAGAAACACTTTAAAATTTACATAGATGAAAATTTTAATAACAGGTTCAACCGGACACTTAGGAGGTGCAACCATTGATTTTTTAATCAAAAAAATTCCAGCAAATAGTATCGCGGCTTTGGCCCGCAACAGCGAAAAGGCAAAAACCTTAGCAGAAAAAGGGGTTGATGTACGAATTGGCAATTACGATGACTACCAATCCCTGGTAAAAGCTTTTCAGGGAATTGATAAACTTTTACTTATTTCAGCCAGTGAGCTAATCAACCGTTCAGCGCAGCATATCAACGCCATTAATGCCGCTAAAGAAGCCGGTGTGAAGCACATTGTTTATACCAGTTTTATCCGCCAGAAAGACGATCCAAATTCCGCATTGTGGTTTATTGCCAAAGACCATGTGGAAACAGAAAAACATTTAGTACAGACAGGGATTCCATATACGTTGTTTAAAAATGGCTTTTACATGGATATGGTTACTGATTTTATCGGAACCAACGTGTTGGAAACCCAAACTATTTTTCTACCAGCAGGCAAAGGAAAAGTAAACTTTGCCCTGCGAAATGAAATAGCAGAAGCCCTTGCCAATGTGCTTACAACCGAAGAGCACGGAAATAAATCGTACAATATTGGCGGTGAAACAACCGTTTCGTTTCGCGAAATAGCCGATTGTCTTACTGAAATTTCAGGAAAGAAAATTAGCTATATCTCGCCCGATGTGGAAACTTATAAGCAGGAATTATCAAAACATAATATGCCTGAGCAGGCAGTTAATATGGTTGCCGCTT
>DPCJ01000148.1 GCA_003516705.1 Prolixibacteraceae bacterium
ACTCGCCGATTGAAATGCTTTTGGGCGGAGTAAGTCCGTCCTGCGCGCCAATCATCAGCGAATAACTTTTGCCACCGGCATCGGAAAACCAGGCTACTTTATCGCCTTTTGGCGACCAGATGGGGGAGCGATCGGCAACACCCGACGTGTTGGTGAGGTTGCGTGTATTCCCGTTTTCAACAGGTACGGTGAAGATTTCGCCGCGGGCTTCCATAATTGCCCTTTTGCCGGTTGCCGATAATGAAACAGAACTGGCTCTCTGACTTACATCGGTCCATTGTACTTCGGCCCAGGGAAAATCGCCTGTAATTGAAATGGAAAGTTGTGTTGTTTTACCGCTGGCAATATCGAGTGTGAGTAAAAAGCCTTCACGTTCAAATACCAGCTGGTTTTTGTTGCCTGCCAGCCATTTTACATCGGCACCTTTGTATTTTGTTTCCTGTTTCAGTTCTTTCGTGGCCGTGTTGTACGACCAGATATTCATTGTCCAGTCGCGGTCGGTAAGAAAATACACTTTTTCGCCCAGCCAAACCGGATTGATGTCGGTGGTTTTTTCGTTTGGAATCAGTTCTTCTGACATGTCAGCCAGGTTCAATATTACAAGAGGAGTATTCTGTCCGCCACGGTAGGCGCGCCATTCCACATCCCAGCGCGAAACCCTGTCGATGGCAATTTTTTTGCCGTCGGGTGAAAACGAGCCATTGTTTCCCCACTGTTTTGTGAGCAGTATTTCGGGGCCGCCGTTTTTCGAAACCGTCCACAGTCGTTTAAAACCAGAAGGAGCCGTTTCGCGGGGCGAGGCAAACAAAACCTGTTCGCCGTCGGGTGTCCAGCCACAAACCGTTGCACCTGCAGGGTACCAGGTTAATCGGGTGGGCGTTCCGCCTTCAACCGGCACTGTGTAAACTGCGTTGGTTCCGGAGCGGTTCGAGGTAAAAGCAATGGTTTTGCCATCGGGCGAAAAAACCGGGTTGCTTTCAACCGCACCCGTACTTGTTAAACGGGTTGTTATGTTATTTTCGAGGTTGGTGACCCAAACATCGGCGCCATAGGTAAAGGCCACTTTATTACCACTCAGCGTGGGTTGCCGCAGCAGCCGTGTTTCCTGTGCCATCAGACTTCCTGCCACAAAAAGCAGGAGAATAAAAACTGATTTTTTCATATTGTTTGATTTTTAAATGAATTTGCAAAATGATTGACGCATAATTCTGTTAAATGGTACAGTTTTGATGATAAAAATTACAAACATTCAGGGAAAAGAACACGGCGAGACGGGGAAATGTTTGATGGGTGCGTGGTTTACGGAAAGATTGCCTGACCGTTTGCCAGTTGGCGGATCGTACAGGCAGGCTTCGTCACTCGACTTACAATTGTTTATAATTTGTATCAGAATGTCTTGCGTTTGTAGTATGCTGACAGATTGCTTCGTCACTCGTACCTCGTTCCTCACAATGACATTGTGTCGAATGAAGGAGGGGAGGCTGGGCGGCGAAGCCGCCCAGCCTCCCCTCCATGAAATAGGAATGAAGCCGTAATTGCGAGCAGGAACGACGAAGTCCGCCTGAATGAGAAAGTCGGGCAGGCAATCTGCGCCCTCCGGCAACGGCTTTGCTATTCAATCACTGACTGAGATACGGATTTTAATACTAATCAATTGTTAACAACTCAATTCCGGTTAAATCTGCTTTCCCGTTTTTCAGGAATTCGTAGGTCATTCGGTCTGCGTGGCATTCAATAAACCGAATCCCTTTCAGGCTTTTGTTTTTAAAGAAGGTGTTTTTCAACGTTGCATTTTTAAATGTCACCCGTTTAAAAGCACAGTTTTCGAAATAGCAATCTTCCACAGCGCCTTCGAAAACAACATCGGCAACATAGGAATCAATAAAACGGCTTTGGTTCCAGACAGCACCCGTGATGGAGTTTTTCTCGAAACCGCCCGATTTGATTTTAACCCCGGTAAAATCGGCACCGGTGAAATTGCAGCCGGAAATAAAGCTTTGTGAAAAATCGGTTTCCTTCAGCGAACAGTTTTTAAACTGATTGCCCAACAGGTTTGAACGCAGAATGTTGCTGTTGTTGATGTTGGAATCTGAAAAGTCGCAGCCAGCAACATTATTGCCTTTTAGTAGAATTCCCGACAAATCGGAACCCTCAAATTTGCAGTTTTGCATGTTCGATGAACTGAATTTTTCGTGCAGGTTTTTCACCCCTGAAAAGTCGGCGCCCACCCAGTTGCCGCGCGACATATCCCAACTCAGTTTACTCCCTGTCTTGCCGGATAGAGGTTCAGTCGATGGCTTAACCTGTGGTTCAACAGAACTATTTTCCATAGCCACGGATTTAAAATTTTCTGAAAAATAGTTCAGGTCAACACCCAGAATCTCGGCTAAACGGTTTAAAGTAATAATGTCGGGCAATGATTCCCCGCGTTCCCATTTGCCCACTGCCTGTGCGCTGATGAACAGTTTCTCAGATAATTGTGCCTGTGAAATGTTAGTTTTCTTTCGTGCTTCGGTAATTTTAATCCCAATCATTTTTGTTTCCATTTCTAATTGTATTTGTTTTTAATTTTTCGACACAGCAAAGATACCTTGGCTTTTTACCCGAATCAAAAATAAACGAAAACTTGTGGTTGTAATTTAGTTATTTATAGTTGTAATTCGACAACTAATGGTTGTATATATCGACATTGATGGGGAAGCATATTTTTATAGGCAAAATTTGCTGTATTTTGCTTGCAATCATTAACAAATAGAAAGTAAATATTCAATTCTGTTGAATTACACACCGGTTGCGCACTGGCAAGAGCGGGGATTTACCGAATGCTTACATTGTATTTATCTCGTAGTTGATTGATGAGAATATATAACTTTCCAATCATTATCAATCTTTTCATATACAAATGACCAATGAAAATCAGCAGCAATCTCTCTGCCATCGTCAAGTTTGGCTTTTGCCACTCCTGAAGCTGTCATCAGAACTATTTTGTCTGACAGAACAGTAATCTTTTTTTCTTTGATGGAAATATCTTGTTGGCTAATACCCTGAGCATTGTTTTTCACATCTTCAATCAATGATGAATAGCGGGCATAATACTTCCCATTGGTAATAAATCCGGCTTCGCGTGTATCGTTAACACCTGTGCTCAATTTGCTAAATTCAAGTTTTTCAGCCAGGACTAACATTTTTTGAAACATCGAGTCAACCTGGTTTTTTATTTGTTCTGTTTGCCTGTTGGAAAGAGTTTGACCTTCTGCTTGTGTAATAAATCCAAATGACAGAAGGAATAAAATCGAAATGATAGTTAGTTTATTCATGGTATTATGTTTTAAAAATTCAAGGTTAAAAATACCAATGTTTTTTTTAAGTTGTGCTACACAATGAAATCGTGCAGCAGCAGGGGTAATTTGCTGTATTGCAAATCATCAGCCCGAATAATGGTAAAAAAACAACCAATGCAAAATGCCGTATCAATGCCGTACAAAATATCGCTCAAATATTTGTCGCTCAAAAACAATGAGCATACATTTGAGAAAACTTTCACAACTTATTTTATGAAACAGCCGGAACTTGGAAACAAAATCAGCGCGATAAGAAACCAAATGGGAATTACCCAGAAAGAACTTTCGGAAGCTGGCAGTATTGATATCAGAACCCTGCAAAGAATTGAATCGGGAGAGGTTACGCCGAGATTATCGACGTTGCGGTTAATTGCCGAAGCCCTTTCAACCGATTTCAGTGTTTTTAACGGGAATGAAAAAAAGGCTGCCGGATTTGTATCAACTGATATGTTGTTCTATTTATTTATTACCGGTATTGTGTGTTTATTCAGCTGGATTTTATTCTCGCCGATTGGTCCGAAGAATGTTTTTTTTCTCTCTGTCAACCTGTTGGCCGGGATTATTTATACGGTAACCGGTGTATTTTTTTATTACGGATTCTACCTGATTGGTAAAATGCGTGAAAATTGGTTCATGCAATATTCTTCTCTTGTAATTATGATTTCGATGCCGTTTTTTCTGCTGTGGGTGCTTATTGCAACCGAATTCAGTTTTGCAAAACTTGTTATGCAGCTCATTGTGATTTTAACCGGAATCAACAGTGTGGTTTTTGGAATCGGGTTACTCAAAGCCGGAAGCC
Source organism: Prolixibacteraceae bacterium (assembly GCA_003516705.1). GTDB lineage: Bacteria > Bacteroidota > Bacteroidia > Bacteroidales > Prolixibacteraceae > Draconibacterium. The sequence goes on from DPCJ01000148.1 coordinate 4,141, forward strand.
GTTTTGTGCAGCTTTATCGCAGCGCAGGAATTCTGCAATTGCTGATTGCACCATTTTTTATTATCCCGATACCCGTTTTAAGTATTGTGGGTTGCTGGCTCACCATCCCTTTTATTTTGCTGCTGATTGCCATTGTTTACAGCGAATACAGAGAATCAAAAGACCGGTTGGTCGCCGCGGTGGGTTGAAAAATTGTTGATTTAATTTTCAATTCTTTCGTCCCGACTGTTCGGGGGCGCACAGGTTGCAAACCATATAGATGTCTGGTCTGAACGAGCAGGGGTTGTGAGAGGTGCTCCGGTGGGCTTAACGGCTCACGGGCCATCTACTCGATTAGCGTTTCGTATTTTTTTCTTTTATTTTAATGACTTTATCAATTATCATTTTTCTTGTTTTTAGTTCATTCAGGTCGGCAATATTATTGTCTAAAAAAGAATTAGCCTCTTCGATATTTTTAAAAAAGCCTGCATGTCTCAGATTGAATCTAACTATTAAATTAAAAATTGACTCCTGAACATTGAAACATGCTATTAATGGATTTAAACTATTATCGCCTTCATGAACAAATTCATTACGATATTGCCTTAAACTTTCAAGAACCTGTTTGTTTAAAGGTTTTGATTCCTTACTATACAGTGAATTACATCTTTTAATAATAATATCATTCTGGTCTGTATTCAAAAGAATTTCCAAAACTGTCCACCTCTTAAAAAGCATATGAATTTATTACTTTCATCATAAGCACTCACATATAAATTCAAAGCTTTTTGGATTGTCAACTGGTGTTTCGGTTTGCATTTATTAAACGAATTTATTAACCAATTTATATTATGTTTTAGGTTTTCTCTCTTTTCCCCATTTAATTCAATGATTTTTGAATCCTTGTAATCTGGGATAAAATGAAAATAGTTTGCATCAGGAGAAGACCCATTTTCAAAATGTAAAGTCAATATTTCTGCAAGTGCGATTTTATTTATTGGTTTTGAAGAACGTTCTTCAAAGCGAATTTCAATGTTTGAATTTTGTGTTAAACAAAGCAGTGAACGGAATACTTCCAAAGATTCAATAGCACGTTCATATGCATCTTTAAAGTCTTTAGATTTTATTTTAACTGATACTTTTGTGTAGTTTTTATTTTCTTTTTTTAACTGTCGTTTAACTTGAATTTCTTTTCTCTGCTCTCTAAACACTTTCGGAAATTGCTTACCATGAATTCTTATTTCGCTTTGACCTATTTTTATTTTTCGAAAAGGTAAGTTTTTAATAGACAAGGCGGCTAATAATATATAAGTGATTTCTTTTTTCCGAAAGTGTTTTTCTAGGTTTATCTCAATTTGTTCGAGTAGATAGTCTTTTGTATAATTTTTATCAATTGCAAGTTGTGTTAAAGATTGTCTTAAAATATTACCCTTAATTTCAATACTTAAAGAATGATTAAATTCGATAATGGATAGTAGCATCCAATCTATTTGAAAAAAAGCTAATGTTGAATAACTCACTTTCTGATTCTCATCAAGCTTAGTAATTTCTCTTAACTTTTCTAAAATGACTTCAATATTGTGTTTGTTACCTGATTTAAATTTTACTGTCATTTTTTCTTCAATATGAACGCTAACGTAATGGTATTTTATTCATCGTTGGCGAAAAATACAATAAAGAACGGTATTTGTCATAATAACTGATGCAGAAAATTGCCTCTTATTCAATGATTATTGCCATTCAAAATCATTGGCAGGGATTTCTGCCTGTTTTGTAACCGCTGATTTAAATCCCCAAACAACCGATGCCAGGTTTTTTGATTGTGGTTCGAATTGTTTTTTTGGATTTATATGCAATTGTAGAGACGCGATGCTTCGCGTCTCTACGGTGTTTTGCGGCAGGTTAAAATTTAATTCAGAAAAATTTGTCCTCTTTCCAATTGGCCGGATTGTTTACAATGATTTCAACAAAAAAGCCGCCCTTTTTGCAAAGAGCGGCTTTCGCTAAATTATCGGAATTGACTATTTCCTGTAGATTTTTTTGTAACCATAAACAGCGGCAGCACCCAGTTCTTCTTCGATACGGAGCAACTGGTTGTATTTGGCCATCCTGTCAGACCGGCTCAAAGAGCCTGTTTTAATCTGTCCGGCGTTGGTTGCAACAGCAATGTCGGCAATGGTCGAATCTTCGGTTTCGCCCGAGCGGTGCGATGTTACCGAAGTATAACCTGCACGGTGCGCCATTTCAATGGCGTCCAGCGTTTCGGTTAATGTACCAATCTGGTTTACTTTTACAAGAATTGAGTTACCGGCGCCCAGTTCGATACCTTTTTTCAGGTATTCCACATTGGTAACAAAAAGGTCGTCGCCCACCAGCTGGCATTTGCTGCCTAATTTTTCGGTAAGCGCTACCCAGCCGTCCCAGTCGTTTTCGCTCATACCATCTTCAATCGAGTCGATTGGGAAATTGGCAACAAGGCTGGCAAGGAATTCAACCTGTTCGGCCGATGTGCGTTTTGCGCCGTTTGCACCTTCAAATTTAGCGTAGTTGTAAACGCCATCTTTGTAAAATTCAGAAGCAGCGCAGTCGAGCGCGATTGAAACATCACCGCCATCCTGTGCACGTCCTGGTTTGTACCCGGCTTTTTTAATGGCTTCGATGATGCTGTTCAATGCATCCTCGGTACCGGCAAGGGTAGGAGCAAAACCACCTTCGTCACCCACAGCAGTGCTGAGACCACGGTCGTGGAAGATTTTTTTGAGTGAGTGAAAAACTTCGGCACCCATGCGGAGGCCTTCGCGGAATGATGTTGCGCCAATCGGGCGAATCATAAATTCCTGGAATGCGATAGGAGCATCGGAGTGCGAGCCACCGTTGATGATGTTCATCATCGGCACGGGCAATGTTTTTGCGTTTGCGCCGCCAATGTAGCGGTACAGCGGAAGCTCTGAATAGTCGGCAGCAGCTTTTGCCACAGCGAGCGAAACACCCAACATGGCGTTGGCACCCAGTTTTGATTTTGTTTTTGTGCCATCCATTTCCAACAGTTTGCTGTCGATGGCAACCTGGTCGGTGGCGTCCATGCCAATAATTTCTTTGGCGATGATTTCGTTTACGTTTTCAACGGCTTTTAAAACGCCTTTTCCAAGATAACGGCCTTTGTCGCCATCACGAAGTTCGAGCGCTTCGTTTTCGCCTGTCGATGCTCCTGACGGAACAGCGGCACGGCCAAATGCGCCACTTTCGAGTAACACTTCAACTTCGATGGTCGGGTTCCCGCGTGAATCGAGAATTTCTCTTGCTTTTACGTCGCTAATAAACATGGTAAGTTGTTTTTTTATTGTTTAACTTCTTTTATTGAATGATTCAGAAAATCAAGGCTTTAGTCAGTTTTGAAAAAAGCCGTTCAAAGATAGTAAATTGTTCGTTTCAGGGATTTGATTGTTGCAGCTTCACGATGCGAATTTATGAAAGGTTAACTTAGTTCAATGCTTTAATGCGTAAATGCGAGAATGCGAGAATGCATGAATGGAGAAGAAGGTGGAAGAATGTGAATTAGTGAATGAGTTATTGGGTGAATGAGGAAGAATACTGGGAAAATGGTGATTGAGTAAATGAGTTATTGGGTGAATGAGGGGGAGGGAAAAAGAAATGAGCAGTGAGTTCGAAGAAAGAACAACTCCGTAGGAGTTAGATTATGGTAGAAAAAAACGACATTACATACCCGGCCCGTAGTTCAGGGCACAGGCCAATAGGAAAAAGTGAATGGGTGATGAGTAATTGAGCGAATGAGGAAGAAGGGTAGAAAGTAAATGTGTTATTATGTTATTGGGGAAGAAAACTGGGAAGGAAAGTAATTGAGGAAATGAGTTATTGAGTTATTAAGGAAGAAAGCCGGAAGTCAGAAGTCCGGAGTCGGAAGCAAAACACCGAAGGGGTTTGATTATAATAACCCCGGGTTTCAACCCGGGGACGACGCGACAATATCATTCCTGTAAGTTGTTTGAAAAGCAGGCGTTGTGGTTTTCTATAAACCATCGCCACTTTTGCGAATCCCGCCCTGCAAATTGTTTTTGCAAAAATTGTACCCCGACTCTTCGGGGGTAAATTGTTGAATTGTAAATGATTATTGTCTGTATTTTTCGCCGCGTTCGTAACGCAGCACATCAATTTCCTGAAAGGTAACGAGGCCTCCTTTTTTGCTGAGGTCCATGATTTCGTTCAGCCTCGGCACAAAAGCATCCAGCTTTTCGATGTTATCAACAATTTCGATGATGACGGGTAAATCGCCCGACAGCGCAAAAATTTTCATGGTATGCATCGAATGACTTGCGCCAAACGACATGATTCCCTTTGTTACTGTGGCTCCGGCCAATCCGGCTTTCCGCGCTTCGAAAACAATTTCCTCAAACAACGGACGGCCATGTACTTTATCTGTTTCGCCTGAATAAATTCTGAGGATTCCGGTTTTTTCTGAAAGTTTCATCGTTAGTTTGATTTAAAATACTGATTTAACCAAAATAATTCCGAGATAAACGGCAAAAACACCCAAAATCAGGTTGCCGCCCACATTCAGCAGCAACTGGTTCCAGGTATGTTCTTTAATCATATTAAAATTATTAAACGCAAATGCCGAAAAAGTGGTAAACCCCCCACAAATCCCCACCGACATAAATAACCGCCATTCGGCGCTCATTATCTGTTTTTCGGCTAAGGCAAAAACAATCCCAATGAGAAAACTGCCGGCAATGTTGGCAATTAAAGTCCCCAACGGAAAAGTGCTGCTCATTCCTTTTTCAACAAAAACCTGGAGCAGGTAACGCATCACACTGCCAATAAATCCGCCGGCGCCTACTAATAAAACGGTTCGAAGCATTTTCAGTATTTAGATTTTTAGTATTGAGTAATGAGATTCAAGTCAATCTGCTAATTTTAGAACTTCAAAATTAATAAAAATGAAGATACGGTTTCTGGTAGTTTTGGCATTCGCTGCAATTGTTTTCACGGGCAACGCGCAAACAGTATTTCAGGATGAAGTAAAAGTTTTGCTCCAAAAACCTGAATACAGGAATGCCACTGTGGGGATTGTGATTGCCGATGCAAAAACCGGTGAGCGGCTTTTCGAACTGAACCCTGACCAGTTAATGATTCCGGCTTCGACGTTGAAAATTGTCACGACTGCCACTGCACTCGAAATGTTGGGTGCTGACTACCGTTTCGAAACAAAAACCGGGTTTACCGGTGCAATTGATGAAACCGGCACTTTACACGGCGACCTTGTAATTGTAAGCGGTGGTGACCCCACTTTGGGCTCGGCCTGGTTTAACACCAGTAAATGTAAAAACTGGTTTTTGAAAGATTGGGTTGAACAGATAATACATTCGGGCATAAAGGAAATTAAAGGAAATGTGGTTTTGGATGGATCACTTTACCACATTGAAGAGGTCCCGCCCACCTGGGTTTGGGGCGATATTGGCAATTATTACGGAGCCAATGCCAGTGCTTTTACTGTGTACGACAACCTGTTTACAATCACTTTCCGTTCGGGGAAAGCAGGTGAAAAGACCGAAATCATTCAACTGGAACCTAACCTTTCAGACTTAAAAATCGATAACCGTGTTCTTAGCTCAGAAATCAACAGCGACCAGGCATATGTTTTTGGCAGTCCGATGGATAACAATCGCATTATCAGGGGAACCATTCCCAAAGAAAAGAAGGCCTTTTCAATTAAAGCTTCCATACCCAATTCTGCCGCTCTGTTGGGTGTTGAATTGCTGAGTGTGTTAAAAGCTGAAGGAATCAAAATCGGCGGAACTGTGGTCCAGGATTCAGTGGAAAATGTGAAAATCATTCACGTGCATCAATCGCCAACATTAACTGAAATCGTAAAAACAGTAAACCACGAAAGTGTGAATCTTTTTGCCGAGCATCTTTTGCTCCAGCTTTCGGCTGAAAAAACAGGTGTCGGAAGTCGTGAAAAATCGATAGAACTTGTGCAGCAGTTTTGGAATGAAAAGGGATTCAATGTCAGTTCATTATTTATGGAAGACGGCAGCGGCCTTTCGCATTTTAATGCCATATCACCCGCATTTATTACATCGGTTTTAGTCGATATGAAAAGCAGTAAAAACAGTGTTTCTTTTGTTGAATCGTTGCCCAATGCGGGTGAAGGAACATTGTCGTCGTTCAGTACGCAAAAATTTCCCGGAAACACACTCAGCGTCAAAAGTGGTTCCATGACTCGGGTGCGCTGTTATGCCGGTTATCTGAAAACTAGTTCAGGAAAAGAGATTGCGTTTTCCATCATGTTTAACCACTTTTCGGGTAGCCAGTCAAAGCTCAGGGCAGGGATAGAAAACCTGCTTTCAACACTGTAATCTACAAACAGATAAATTTATCTTAATTTTTATATTGCTGATATTCAGTGATTAGTGTACTTGTTTTGTAAAATAATTGCCTCAATTCGACAATTGATTTTATTTGGCTATTGACTTGTAATTTTTTATGATGTAACTTGTTCGACATAACCATTAGCTCAGAGTGAATCGTTTGTAAGATTCAATTGTACACCAGAGAAGACGCTTTAGTCATTATTTTTTGAAGTTGTTCGGGAATTTCCAAGGGAAGAAAATCAGGTTGTGATAGAACCAAGTTTCGGTTGTATGGCTTTTGTATTGACCTTTTTCAGAAAAAGAGGTGATGTAATTAACTGATAAACAGAAATAAGAATATGATTTTTGAAACTTTGCAGATAATTAAAGAACAACTTGAAGCGTACCTGGTTACAGCCGGATTGGGTAAAATTGTGATTCTCGACAATATTGCGCTTTGGCAATCGGGGAGTGAAGATGCAACGAGGCTTGAAGGAAAAGTGGTGTTGACACTCCTTAAAATGGACGAGGAAACCACACTGAAAAACGCTCCGAATTACCAGATTCGAGACGGAAAAACTGAATATCGTAACCCGCCGGTCAATCTCAATCTTTATTTACTTGTTAGCGCCAATTGCGAAACGTACGATAAATCGCTGCGGAGTATTTCAAAAACCATCCAGTTTTTTCAAGGCAAAAAAGTATTTACAAGCACAAACACGGTTTACAACCGCAACAATGTTTCATTCGATGTGCTGGAGCAGTTCAGGTTTGTGCTCGATTTGTACACACCTACATTTGACGAACTCAACAATGTGTGGGGAATGCTTGGTGGCCGACAGTTGCCTTCGGTAATTTATCGTATTCAACTCATTCAGATTGAACAGGATAAAATACAATCGGCAGCTGAAGTTATAACCCACATTGGTGGCGAACTCAAACACAAACAGCAATGACATTTTCAGTTCAATATAAACCACTTTTTTCCGTGCAGGTTTTGCACAATTACTTTCTGAATAAAGGAGTTCAGCTTTTTTCGGCCATGAATCAGGCTGATAAACAAAAACAGCTTGCATTATACAATGTGTCGCAATTTATGCGAATTGAACCAGCCGGAGAAACTGTTTCAAAACTGAATGGCTACGGGTTGGTTTTTAAGACCGATGCAACAGGTTTTAAAGTGTGGTGCAAAGTTGAAAATGATGGTGTTACACCTGTGATTTCGATTGATGATAACACCTGTTTTACCTTTTTACTAAAAATTACTGACAGAAGGTTTTACAATTTTACTTCGCTGAAAATGGAAAACGCAGGGAAATTATACTATCTGTCGAACCTGAAACCAGCGGGTTCACCACCTGCTTTTCCGTTGATAAAAACTGCTGGTGCAAACATAAAAACTGATGAAACATGGATATTAAGCGCAGAATTACAAAGCGCAGAATTTAAAAAACTTGCCACATCAGAGAAAGCTGATTTACTGGCTCTGGTACGCCTTTATATGAAAGGCGATAACAGCAGTTTACACATCACAAATGCATCGGGTGAATTAAAGAACCCAACCCCTGTTTTTGAAATGTTGCTGGATAACCGGAAAAGTAACTGGCGTTATATTTTTAAAACCAACCAGGTTGTAAAACCTGCCGATGATGTAAAAAAAGAAGACGGCAACGCCAAAATTCTCATCACAAAAACTGAACAACCACTTACCGAAAGAGGCTTTGTTTCGGTTGAACTCGGGACTGCTGAACTCCCGAATCCGGGGATAGACAACATCATACCCGATACTGCTGCAAATAAATATTACTCTGAAATATATATGTAAACTTAATTTAAAGATTATGGCAACAACGTACAAAACACCAGGCGTTTACATCGAGGAAATATCCATATTTCCTCCCTCGGTGGCGCAAGTAGAAACTGCTATTCCTGCCTTTATTGGCTATACTGAATCGGCCGTTGTCGATGGAACGGATTATCATGTCGAAAAAATTGTTAATCCGATAAAAATCGGGTCGTTGCCTGAGTACGAATTCTTTTTTGGAGGAGCGCCAAAACCAACTTCTGTGGAGGTTGTGCTAAACGGCGATAACTCGGTTAAATCGGCCAAGGTGAATGGAGTCAACTTGTTGTACGACTCGGTACGCATGTTTTATATCAATGGTGGCGGCGATTGCTACATTGTTTCGGTTGGAAAGTACAATACATCAGTCGCAGGTGTTAAAAAGCAGGATTTGATTGATGGTTTGGCAAAACTCGAAAAATTCGATTTGCCTACTTTGCTTGTAATCCCTGAATCGGTTCATCTGTCGGTAGCCGAAGCAGGTGAAGTACATTCGGCAATGCTTGCCCAGAGTGCCAAATTACAGGACCGCTTTGCCGTGCTTGATATTGTGAAAGGTGACACCGAAGCCACACCAACCAGCGACCCTGTTGCCGATTTCAGAAACAATGTGGGGATGAACAACCTGAAATATGGTGCTGCCTATTACCCGTGGCTGAAAACTACTTTGCCGTTTAATGTGGATTACAACGCAGTTGTGGCTGGTTCGTATTCAAAAGGTGGAAGCCCAGTTGTCGATATTAAAACACTGTTTAACAGTGCAATGGTTGCTGCCATAAAAAACATCGACGATGATATTGCCTTGCAGGCATCGCTTGTAACACCAACTTTCGGACTTGTTGCCACACGACCCGATTTGATTATTGAAGCCGGGAAAATTTATGCGTTTTTCAAAGCTTTCTATTCGCTTACCCTGAAAGACATAGATGCAACAAATGAGAACTCGGCTAAAAATATTTTAAACAGGTACACAGCACCAACAGCCGAATTTACAGGTTTGTTGAAAACGTTTTATGATTATAATTTCTTCAGCAAGGCAAGCAACAATACCACGGTTACACTACCGGCGGCATGGAGCGATTTGCTTGTTCCCGATACTTTTGCCGCCGATTTTACCACGCTGACTTTTGCCGCCCCGACAACCGGTGCAAATAATATTTATACAGCAACAAAAACCGCTGAAACAGCAGCTCCTTATTATGCTGCTTTGCTTGGTAAACTTGCAGCAGTTGTTGCAAAATATTTCGCCGAACTAAAAGCAGCGAGGGAAAAGCGCACAGAAACGCTGTTCGATATCGACCCGGTTTACAAAGCAATTGCTACTGCCATTGGTAAACAAAGTGTTGTATTGCCGCCAAGTGGCGCCGTTGTGGGCTTGTATGCTGCTGTTGACAACGAACGCGGTGTATGGAAAGCGCCGGCAAATATTTCAATTTCGGCAGTAAAGGGGCCTGCTGTAAATATTACCCACAACGACCAGGAAAGTTTAAATATTGATACCGAAGCAGGCAAATCGGTGAATGCAATTCGCGCATTTACCGGAAAAGGAACCCTGATTTGGGGAGCACGCACACTCGCCGGTAACGACAATGAGTGGCGCTACATTCCGGTTCGCAGGTTTTTTAACATGGTTGAAGAGTCGGTTAAAAAAGCCACGTCGCGTTTTGTTTTTGAACCCAACGATGCCAATACCTGGGTAAAGGTGAGGGCAATGATTGAAAACTTTCTGTTTTTACAGTGGAGAGCAGGAGCATTGGCCGGTGCAAAACCCGACGAAGCGTATTTTGTGCGTGTTGGCCTTGGTCAAACCATGACTGCCCAGGATATTCTCAACGGTTATATGCACGTTGAAATTGGCATGGCAGCAGTTCGCCCTGCCGAATTTATCATCCTGAAATTCTCGCATAAGCTGCAGCAATCGTAAGTAAATAATTAAAAAATAAATAGTTATGGCAACAAATTATCCATTGGTAAAATTTCACTTCAGGGTTGAATGGGGTGGAGCCCGGATTGGTTTTACCGAAGTTACAGGTCTCGATGTTGAGACAGAAGTGGTGGAATATCGCGAGGGTTCAAGCCCTGAATATTCGAAAATAAAAATGCCGGGAATGCAGAAATTTGGTAATCTCACACTCAAACGAGGCACTTTTGCGTCGGATAAGGATTATTTTAACTGGTGGAACACAGTTAAACTGAATACCATCGAACGGCGCGACATGACCATCAGTTTACTCAACGAAAATCATGAACCTTCAGTGACCTGGAAAGTAAAAAATGCCTGGCCAACCAAAGTGCAGTCAACCGATTTGAAATCGGATGGAAACGAAGTCGCTATTGAAACGATGGAAGTTGTGCACGAAGGTTTAACTGTTGAATTTGCCTGATTATGGGAAATTATTATCCTCCGCTGGGTTTTCATTTTAAGGTTGAATTCGGGAATATTCCGGGCGAATATCAGTTTCAATCAGTTTCAGGGTTATCTGCTGAACTCGAAATCGAAGAAATTCCGGAGGGTGGAGAAAACAGGTTCAAACACAAACTGCCTGTCAGGTCGCGTTATCAGAAGTTAATACTTAAAAGGGGGCTCATTGCCGGTTCAGAACTGGTTCAGTGGTGTCGTAAGGCACTCGAGGAGATGGATATAGAACCAACCAATATTACAATCAGCCTGCTGAACGAGAAACATGAGCCCCTTACTTCCTGGAATGTAGTACATGCTTACCCGGTAAAGTGGTCGGTTGCCGATTTCAATGCCGAGGAAAGCAGAATAGTGATTGAATCGCTCGAATTGGTGTACAACTACTTTAATATTCAGTAAAATGCCCATCGAAATTAAAGAATTGCATATCAAAATAAATGTTGATGAGCCGTCGGGCAGTGCAGCAGCTGAAACAGGTGCAGGCACCGACAGGGATAAAATTATTGAGGCTTGTGTGGAACAGGTAATGGAATTATTGGCTAAAAAGGAGGAACGATAACATGAGCGGAGAATTAATTAAACTTAAAATTAAAGCATACAGCGATGAACGGTTCTCGGAAGAAATCTCTGAAGGGGAATTCAAATCTCTGTTGAATCCTGATAAATACACGTTCAATTATAAAATCGAACAAAATAACAATCAGGCTTCCGGTACCAGTTCATCCGCTGTCCGCTTTAATAAAATTCCTCCTGAAAATCTCGACCTCGAATTTGTTTTCGACCGCACAGGCGTTGTTGTTGATTACGGTTCACCATCGACCGATGCCGACGATAAAGTTTACAAGGATGAGGGCAACGGAATTATCGACGATATCGAGCAATTCAAACGCGTGGTTTTCGATTACAATGGCGACAATCACCGCCCGAATTACCTTGTCATTTCGTGGGGCACACTCCTTTTTAAGGGTACCCTCACCGAAATGAACATTACCTATAAGCTCTTCAAATCCGATGGATTACCATTACGCGCGTCTGTTCGTGCAAAATTCAAAGGTTTTGTTGAAGATAATTTACGTGTGGCACGCGAGAACAACAGTTCGCCCGATTTAACACACGTTCGAATGGTGAAAGAAGGTGATACACTGCCTTTAATGACTTATCGGATTTACGGCGACCCGAAATATTACCTCGAAGTAGCCAAAGCCAACGGAATTGCCAATTTCAGAAAACTGAAAGCCGGACAAATGATTGTTTTTCCACCAATCGAAAAAACCTGACACGATGCCGGAACAACGTCTGATAAATACTGCCCGGTCGGCCGACCTGGTTACCACAAAGGTGATTATAAACGGTGCCGAACTTTCGCATACCATCGAAATATTGAGCATTGTGGTTGAAAAGGAAATCAACCGCATTCCAACGGCACGGCTTGTAATTACCGATGGCGACCCCGCGGTGCAGGATTTTTCAGTCAGCAACCAGGAACTTTTTGTTCCGGGTAACGAAATTGAAATTACGGCAGGTTATCATTTCGAAGAAGAGGTGATTTTTAAGGGCATCATTATCAAACAAAACCTGAAAATAAGAACCGACCATTCGCTTTTGATTGTGGAATGCAAAGACATAACAGTAAAGCTCACCATTGACCGTAAAAGCAAATATTTTACCGATAAAAAAGACAGCGAAATCATTGAAGAAATTATTTCGGTTTATGCCATAGAAAATGAGATTGAAAGCACCGATGTGCAGCAAAAGGAAATGGTTCAGTTTAATGTTTCTGACTGGGATTTTTGTGTTTTGCGCGCACAGGTGAACGGCAAAATTTGTATTGCAGACGATGGAAAACTGAAAGTAAAAAGCCCAGGATACGATGGCGGTGAAGTTGAAACAGTTGCGTTTGGCGCTACTTTGCTGGATTTTGATGCCGAAATGGATGCACGTACACAGCTTTCGGGAGTTACCGGTTACAGTTGGGATTATGCCGCGCAGGAATTGGTTCAGACTGAAGCCGCAGCGCCTTCGGTAAATCTCAACGGGAATATCGCGTCGGGCGATTTGGCTTCGGTAATGAATGCCGGAAATATTGGTTTGCGCAGCGGCGGCGCAACTCCTGTGGATGAATTGCAACAGTGGGTTGATGCAAAAGCATTGTTCAGCCAGTTGGCGAAAGTGCGCGGCAGGGTTAAGTTTCAGGGAATACCTGCGGTTAAACCCGATACGGTTTTGAAAATTGAAGGCGTTGGCGACAGGTTCAACGGGAAAGTTTATGTTACAGGTGTGCGCCACCAGATTACAGAAGGCAACTGGACAGTTGATGCACAGTTTGGCGTTGACACGCGTTGGTTTACCGAAACCGTAAACATCAGCGATTTGCCGGCTGCCGGTTTAAATGCCGCTGTAAATGGTTTGCAAACAGGTGTTGTAACCCAGTTGGAAAGCGACCCCGATGGTGAAGACCGTATTTTGGTGAAGCTGCCGGTGGTTGATAACGAAGTTCAGGGAACCTGGGCAAGGGTTTCAACGCTTGATGCCGGCGAAAACCGTGGTTCATTTTTCAGGCCCGAAATTGGCGACGAAGTAATTGTTGGTTTTATCAACGCAAATCCAAATGATGCTGTTGTACTTGGAATGCTGAACAGTAGCGCAAAACCGGCTCCGATTGTTGCTTCAGACGATAATCATGAAAAAGGTTTTTTTACCCGTAGCGAAATGAAACTGGTTTTTAACGACGACAAAAAATCGGTATTACTCGAAACTCCTGCAGGTAAAAAAATCAGTGTTGATGAAGACGCCGGAGTGATTCAGCTTGAAGATGAAAACGGTAATAAATTCACCCTCAATTCCGATGGAGTAACCATCGAAAGTTGTAAAGACGTGATAATTAAAGCTACCGGAGATGTAAAAATTGAAGGGATAAATATTGAGTTAAAAGCAAGCGCACAGCTGAAAGCTGAAGGATCGGCGGGAGCCGAATTGTCATCGGGCGCTACTGCAACAGTCAAAGGTTCAATAGTTCAGATTAATTAAAATGGGAGCAGCAGCAAGAGTGGGAGATATGCACACCTGTCCGATGGTTACAGGCACAGTGCCACATGTGGGTGGCCCGGTGTTGCCTGCCGGTTGCCCCACGGTACTGATTGCCGGAATGCCGGCTGCACGTGTTGGCGATATGCTTACCTGTTCGGGACCGCCCGATACCATCATTAAGGGTTCAGCCACAGTAATGATAGGCGGAATGCCGGCTGCACGGATGGGCGATTCCACGGCACACGGAGGAACAATTGTGGCAGGTTGTCCAACAGTATTAATAGGAGGATGATTATGGAAAACACAAATTCATTTTTGGGAAGAGGCTGGGCTTTTCCGCCGGCATTCAACCGAAATACACGTTCGGTGGAATTGGTGGAGGATGAAGCCGATATTCTGAACAGTCTCGAAATATTACTTTCAACCCGGCGGAATGAGCGGATAATGTTGCCCGGTTATGGTTGCAACCCCGACGAATTGTTGTTTAAACCACTCGATTTGGCGCTTAAAACTTACCTGGCCGACCAGATTAAAACTGCCATTCTTTATCACGAACCCAGAATTGATGTTACCCGTGTTTCAATGGAAGAATCGGGGATGCAGGATGGTGTGGTTCTGATAAAAGTTGAATTTGTGGTGCGAAAAACAAACTCAAGAAAAAATATGGTTTATCCATTTTATAAAAACGAAGGCAACGAATTGTAATTAAGAAATTTATGAGCCGTTGTGGAAAAGAAATATTAATTAACAGGGAAGGTTCGGATAAACACCAGCTATTTCCGGAAGCATTGAATCCTGATTTGGTAAAACTCAACGATTTCGGGTTGAAAGACTGGATGCAGTTTGCCGTTCGGTTTGCGGAGAAAGTCAATTTTTTCGAAACAACAAGTTACGAAATCCCATCGGGCAACTGGACTGACTTTTTTATTGCCGATAATGAGTTGAATGATTTTCTGAAATCGGTTTCCACCGGCAACAAAATTCCGCCGCATCTGGCACTTTTTGTAAGTTTTGTGGGGTTGCTGGAATATGCACAAAAACGCTTTAACCTGCTTACCAAAAGACATCTCGATTTTTATTATCAGCAGGTTTTACAAACCAAAAAGCTGGAAGCCACACCCGATGCTGTTCACCTGGTTTTTGAACTGGCAAAAAATTTTGTAAGCGAAAAAGTAGCTGCCGGAACACCTGTTGAAGCAGGTAAAGACGCCAGCGGCAAAAAGCTGATTTATAAAACCACTGAAGAAATTATTGTCAATAAAGCTAGGATAGCCGCTTTAAGAACTGTATATCATCAACCCGGACTGAATATTCTTAAAGTTGACAATACAGCCGGAGAACCGATTAAACCTGACGGGGCTAAAATGGACTTACCCGCGAAATGGTGGCCATTTGGTTATATCAACGATGCTGATTACGCCGAATTACCTGCTGCAAAAATTGGTTTTTCCATTGCCTCAAAACTGCTTGAAATGAGTACAGGGAACCGCGCAGTATTGATTTCAGTTCTATTCGATGCTTCTATAAAACCGGTTGATGCAAAAATACTTACAGAGAATCTGGAAATCAGCTGTACCGGAGAAAAAGGCTGGACAGCACCGCTGAAAGTTCTTCCTGAGACACCGAATGAATCGGGCAAAACAATATTTACCACAGGTGTTAAAAGTAAAGAAACCAAACTGGATATCACTTTTCTGATTCCTACAGATGAAAAGGCGATTGTAGCATTTAATCCCAAAATTCATAGTGGAAACTATCAGGTCGGATTACCCGTTTGCAGGGTACTAATCGATACTGGTAAAACTGATGGATATCAGTTGTTTGCCAACCTGGCATCACGAAAACTTGTGAATATTGTTGTAACCACCGAAGTGAGTGGAATAACCGATTTTTCATTAGCGAACGACCAGGGAAAATTAGACAGCAGCAAACCGTTTTATCCGTTCGGAACTTTGCCGGTACGGAATGCAAATTTCAACCTCAGCCACCCCGAAATTTTCAGCAAACCCTGGAAAACTTTGAATTTTAACATCGACTGGAAAAATACACCGGTAAAAATCAATGGAAGTAAACGCGATTCGTTTACCGACCTGTATTTGCAATACAGGAAAAGCTACCAGCACGATGCAAAAGCCGAAACTTATCTGAAGCTGAGCAGTGGTGTTACCGACCTGATTGTGGAAAATAATGCGCATTTTAATACATCGTTATCAGTTTGTAACAAAGGGAAATGGCAGGTGAGCAAACCTGAAATGGTTTTGTTTAACTGGAAAAACGATAAATTCAGCACAAGCGAAACGGTAGTGAATAACAACACCTTTTTGCCCGATGCTGAAACTGTAATCAGGTTGTCGTCAAATAAGTCGTTTTACCACGAAATGTATCCCCGGATTTATGCGCTGGCACTCAGTTGTAACGATAAAAAAGTTCCCCTGCCCAACGAACCTTACACTCCGCTTGCCGAAAATATTTCAGTAGGCTACACAGCTGAACAGCAATTGTTTGCCACGGGTTCAACTACCAACGAATCAGAATCACTTTTTGTTTATCACGAACACCCGTTTGGTCAATCGAAACTCTTGGTTCAAAATATAAAATCAGTCGGAATTGTTCCTGAATATAAAACCGGCGGACAATTGTACATCGGTATTGCCGATACGTTGCCACGACAACAGATTTCGTTGTTGATTCAACTTTTTGAAGGCAGCGAAAACCCTGAAGTTGAAAGCTTCGGGCCAAATGAGAAAATTGAGTGGAGTGTGCTTTGCAACAACCAGTGGAAAGTTCTCGGGCCGGAGTCGGTGATATGCGATCAAACCGGAAATTTTCTTCAATCCGGACTTGTAAAAATTGCACTGCCAGCCGAAGCAACAGACATCAATACTGTTCTTCCGACAGGCTTAATCTGGTTAAAATCCTCGATGCAAAAGGCTTACAATGCAGTTTGCAAGGTAATTGGTATCAATACACAGGCAGTTCAGGCCCGTTTTGAAAACAACGACAACGACCTGTCGCATCTGCTTTCGGGATTAAAGGAAAACACGGTCTCAAAACTGGCAGGTAAAGTGCCGGGTATAAAAGGTTTATCGCAACCCTACAGTTCGTTTGGCGGAAAAGCAGGGGAGGATGAAACAGCTTATTACCAGCGGATAAGTGAACGTTTGAGGCATAAAAACCGCGCAATAACTTTGTGGGATTACGAGCACCTGATACTTCTGAATTTTCCTGAAATCTATAAGGTGAAATGTTTAAATCACACAAAACCGGGGATTGTAAACGATTCAGCAACAATTAGTTTTCTCTCGCCTGGCAATGTGCTTGTGGTGATAATCCCCGATATTCAGAACAAAAACGTATTCGATATTTTTGAACCTCGTGTAAGTCAATTAAAACTCAATGAAATAGAAGCGTTTATTAATAAATACAATTCGCTTCATGTGAGTACACGGGTAATTAATCCGGGTTATGAAAAAGTGACAGTGAGCCTGAAAGTAAAATTCAGACCAGGTTTCGACGAAATTTATTACCAGCAGGTTTTGAATGACGATATTGTGAAAATGCTCTCCCCCTGGGCATTCGACAAAACGGCGGGTTTAAAATTTGGCATCACGCTGCATCGCAGTGCCGTGATAAACTATATCGAAAAGCTTGAATATGTTGATTATATCGAAGATTTGGTTTTAAGCAAAGCAACCGAAAACAACCTGGTGAATGTGGCGCCGGAAAACCCGGTTTCAATTTTAGTGTCGGCAAAAAAGCACAATATATCACTGGTTAAGGTGAAATAAACAGCATTTGATTATGGCAGAAAGCAGTGGATATACTTCGATACCCAAAAAGGTGGAAACAGGCGATGACCTTGACTACGCCTTTTTGCGAAAAGTCGGTCTGAAGCATTTAGAACAGCTTTCAGGTGGTTTGTGGACTGATTTTAACAGTCACGACCCCGGTGTAACCATTCTCGAAATGCTTTGTTATGCCATTACCGATTTGGGCGCCCGTATTGAAATGCCCATCGAAAATTTGCTTGCTCCTGAAAATGAAGAGGATAACCCGGTGAGTCGTCAGTTTTTCACTGCTTCACAGATTTTTCCTTCGAAACCGGTTACTGAATCGGATTATCGAAAATTATTTATCGATATCGGTGGAGTTAAAAACTGCTGGTTGCAACCTTTTGAAAAGCAAGTATTTGTTGATTGTAAAAACGATAAAATTGCCTACGCAACCGATAAATTGAAGAAAGTGACAGGCAGTTTTAACCTGCAGGGACTTTATACAATAATCGTAGATTTTGATGAGCCGGATGAAAAGCTTTTTCCGACTGATGCCGCAAAAAATGAGGAATACAAATGCATTGCAGGTGAAATCACAAAACTGTATCATGCCAACCGCAATTTGTGCGAAGATTTGGTGGAGGTAAAAAAGGTGGAACGGCACCCGATACTGGTTTGTGCAGCATTCGAAGTAAAACCCGATGCTGATGAGGAGTTAATTCATGCACAGGTTTTAAGAACAATCGATAATTATTTTTCGCCACCGATAAAGTTTTATTCATTGCAGCAAATGGTTGAGAAAGGTTATTCAATCGATCAGATATTCGAAGGTCCGCTGCTTGGCAGTGGTTTTATCGACGAAACTGAACTCGAAAACGCCCGTTTGCGCGAGGAAGTGAGACTCTCAGATTTGGTTCAGGAAATCATGAAAATCGATGGAATAACAGCCATCAAAGACATTTCAATTCAGGATGGAAATCAGGAAAATCCTGATGCAGGAAGCTGGCTCATTTCAATTGAAAAAGGGAAAAAACCGTTCAGGTCGTTCGACAGCGCTTTCAGCTATTATAAAGGAGTTTTGCCTGTAAACATCAATAAATCAAAAGTTGAGGAATACCTCAATGCGTTCAGCGAAAACGAAAAAGCCGAAAAAGAGAAGGCAAAGGCAGATATGATTCCCGAAATTCCTGAAGGAATTTACATTGGAACTTCTGAAACAACTACAATTCAAAACGATTTTCCTGAAAATTACGGAATCGGGCGCGCCGGACTTCCGCCCTGGGCCGACGAAGCTCGAAAGGCAAAAGCAAAGCAACTAAAGGGATATTTGCTCTTTTTCGACCAGGTGCTGGCGAATTATTTTACGCATCTGGGCAAAGTAAAAGATTTGTTGTCAGTCAATCAGCACCTGAAAACAACCTGGTTTGCGCAGGCTGTGAGCGATATTGCAGGTTTTGATGAATTGGTTAACGATTACAGCAATGAAGCTGAAAATCTTACAGCTTCACTTTTTTCACACATTAAAAACAACGACGAACGTAGGATTCAGTTACTCGACCATCTGATTTCGCGTTTCGCTGAAAAATTCAGCGATTATGCATTTCTGATGAAGCAACTTTACGGGAAATATGCCACTACTGCAGCAATTGAAGCCCGTGAGCGGTTTCTTTCGGAATACGGCGATATTTACGAATACGGTATTTTACAAAACCGTGGAATTGGCAACTGGCGGGGGAGTGCTTTTAATTATTTTATGCAGGCAGCCGAAAATTTATGGGACACTTCCAATGTTTCGGGAATTGAAAAACGAATTGCCCTGCTGGCCGGAATGAAAAATTACACCCGCCGCAATCTGTCGGTTTCGTGCGTCGAGTTTTACAGTCTGACCGATGCCGATAATAAGAAGGTTTTCCGATGGAGAATTCGCAACAGTTCAGCACAAATAATTCTTTCGGCCACGCAGAATTACAAATCTGTGCGTGTGGCGCAAAGCGAGCTAAATCTTGTGGTGCTTAAAATTCTGGAAACCACTGTGGCTGAGATTGAAAAAGCTTTTGAAAACGAAATAACTGACGAAACTGAAATCGGAAATTTTGAAATTCAGCAATCGGAACTGGGGAAATTTTCATTCGATGTGATTAACCGCGATGCTGACCCCGACAGTGTAAACCGGATTATTGCGCGACAATATTCATACAGCACTTCGAAGGAAGAGTTAAAAGCATCGCTTACCGAACTTATCAATTTTATGGCCGGGGAGTTTACCGAAGAAGGAATGTTTGTGGTTGAACATATTTTGCTCAGGCCCGATGTTACAAAAACCGATATTCCGCTAAACCAGTTTATGCCTGTATGTACCGATGATTGTACAAGTTGTCATCCGGTTGACCCCTATTCGTTTCGGGTAACTGTGGTTTTACCCGGCTGGACTTACAGGTTTTCAAATCCTGATTTCAGAAAGTTTATGGAAGAACTCATCAGAAGCGAAATGCCTGCCCACATTCTGGCGCGGATTTGCTGGATTGGCAACCGTTTAACCAACGACCCTGACCCCGAAAACGAAATGGTAAAGTTTGAAGCACTTTACAAAGACTTTCTGTTGGCAAAAACAAATTCAGGTCAGCAACAAAATAGTACAAAACTTAAAGCTTTCATAAAAATATTAAGCGAACTCAATTCAATTTATCCGACCGGCCGTTTGCTCGATTGCGATGAGGAATCGGATGCTGTGGAAGGCAGAATAATACTGGGAAGTACAAAACTCGGAAACCTTTAAAATGGAGAATGTTATGAAACTAAATTTAGAAAACATCAGCACAAGTTACCATACGTTTGAAGATAACCAGATTTTAACGGCAAAACAACTCAACGAGGTTCCTGATTTTT
Organism: Prolixibacteraceae bacterium; assembly: GCA_003516705.1. Taxonomy (GTDB): domain Bacteria; phylum Bacteroidota; class Bacteroidia; order Bacteroidales; family Prolixibacteraceae; genus Draconibacterium. Next base: position 24,439 of record DPCJ01000148.1, read on the forward strand.
TTGAAGACCAGGACCGGCTGACACGGATTAGCCTGACAGGAACAGGAATTGTTTGCGGTTTCGAAGTAAAACTGAATGTAAGTGTTGGAAAAACAACAGTTTCGGTAACGCAGGGTACTGGTGTTACAACCGATGGCGATTTGATAAAACTTACGGAAAGTAAAGCAAAGTCGGTGTTCAAATCCATTAATTTTGAGGAGATTGAATTTACCCATTTTAAAAAATTTGAAGACAAACAGGCTGATTATTCGTTTTTCAGAAAAAAAGACGGCGATGCATTGAGTTCGCCCGAGAAAGTGATGGATTTGTGGGAACTGTTACCCGTGAAAACCGATGAGGCTGAGCTTTTAAAGGAGCTTCCTGATATTCAGAATAAAGTTGCGTTGCTTTATCTTGAGTCATATGCAAAAACAGCCGATTTATGCACGGCCACCGACTGCGATAACCAGGGAACCGAACAGGTTTCGAATCTGCGGGTGCTGCTGGTTTCGGAATCCGATGCAAAACTGATTGCCGGAACAAGCGACACGGTTTTTAACAAGCACAATATTTTCGAAACATACCTTTCACTGCCGCAGGTTGCAGTTAAGCGGCCTGTACTTTCAGGGCAAAATGTTACATCGCTGAACCTGATTAAAAATATTTATTTCGATGCCATAAAAAACAGCAACACAGTTACTAACCTGAAAACAGGTCTTGATAAAATTCTCCAGTGGTTTGGCCAACCGGTTGTTTCGGTTCAGATCGACACGCTTTTCGATTTTAAAGCGGATGCAATTCCTGTTGATTTTCAATACAGGTATGATGTTTTAAAAGATTTGTGCGACAGTTACAACGAAATTCGCGAGTTGCTTCTGCACATCAACGTACAGTGTTCGCCCAATATTCAGGCTTTTCCAAAGCATTTGCTGTTGGGTTTTGTTGTGAATAAAAAGTCGTTTCCCGAATTGCGCCATCGTTTTTATCATTCTCCGGCTTATGAACAGGCTTGCAGTAATTTACACAGGGTAAAGAGTTTGCTTGAGCGGGTAAAGATTCAGGTAAACGGTTTTATGAAAAGCAGTGTTGGCAACGAGGTGAAAATCATTCCTTCGCTTCAAACTGGTAAAGCAGGAGATAAAGCAATTCCATTTTATTATAATCCGGGTACCGAAATTAGAAAATACTGGAATTTCGAACTTACCCGAAATCTTGTACCCGAAACAAATGCCGGCTACAGGTTTGCTGCCCCGAATAACAATTTGATGTACGAATCGAAACTTTCTGATTTTTATCGAATTGAGGGGCATCAGGGGAAAGATTATGCAACGGTTGTTGGTTCAATAACTCAACAAATTAAAGCCAGCGGGCTCGACATTGGATTTTTGCATTATAATCTCGACACTGAAGCTCAGAGATTTCAGGCTTTGGTGAATGATGCCCCATCGGTTGAACATTTGAGTGGTGTGTCCAAAGGCGGAACATTTATTTTGATTGGTGTAAATAGTAAAGTTGTTGCCGATTTTAGTCTGTCGTACCGTGTACAAAAGGATGCCGATTTTTATTGCTGCCGCATCAGGGAGTGTTCTTATCCTTGGATTAGTACGTTGAAATACCTGAATAATTTGTCGAGAGGATTAAAAGGAACTGTAAGCAGAAAAATTGCGGTGCGCCGGAATTATGTGCTTCAGATTCTTGATTACCGGATAAACGATACGCCACTTGTGAACGGAATTATTACGCTGAGCATTCCGGTGAAACAGATTCTGCAGCGCAGGATGCACGCGGTTACCGATGCGCTGAACAAAAGATTTACGGAGGGTGTGGTTTTCGATTTTAACGAAAGCCAGAAACGCATATTAATAACTCATGGGTTGAATGACAAATTTTTGATTCGTTTCAGGGATGTTACTCAAAAAGCCGATTCGCCGGTGTATGAACTAAACAGCACCGGAATGCTGAAAGACAATAAAGCGCTCAGAAGCAATGTGATGATTTGCCGCGAAATAGTAAGGTACAACAGTGGATTTTATAAAAAACTGCAAACCGAGTTTGCCCCCGTAAACAAAGACGACGATTTTGGAACTTTCGATAATAAATGGGCCGAATGGGAAAAATTGGTTAAAGCGCTGAAAAAGAAATATCCGGCCAGGGTGGTGCGTACAATCAATGAATTACCGGCTGATATTTTAAAACTGACGGTAGAGGTTAAATCGAAGTTGATAAAAGCTGCACAAACCGACAATTTACGTGTGATGCTCGATGGCGATTGGGTAAACGGGGCCTGGGTTGACAATGCTATGCTCGATTATTACAAACGAAACAGGCAAGCTTCAACCGACCCGATTGTACAGTTTGTGAACCTGCGGAAATTTTTACACAGCGAAACAGGGGTCACAAAACTATCGGTTTACATTACCAACATGCCTTATTCAGCCGCTTTCGACGGAGTGATTGCTGAGTTTGCAAAATCAGTTGATTTTTATTTTACAGCTCCGATCGGAAAATTTGCAAAGGTATTATGAGTACGAAGGGAAATAAAAAAAGTACCACCCGGTGTTTCAGCACTTGCCGTGCTAATCAGGTGGTACTCTCATGGGGCAAAACCAATCTTCAAACTTATTATGAACTTACTGTTTTACTGTTGTCAAAGAGAGAAACTCTGCTACTGTCAACCTTAACTCATCATTTCAACTTTTGCCTGTCAATCTTAACTCAGCCCAGTAATACATCTCTGCATCTTGAGTTACAAATGTATGACAATCATCAATACAAGTCAATAGCCTGAAATGTTAAAAATGCTGAATGAAAACTGCTCATAATCATATTATTGAAAAGGTGTTTGTTGAGATTAACACAAATAACTCCGAAAAAGCGGTGGCAATAAAAAATGATATCAGCGAAATATTATCTACAAAACTTTTTCCTCAGCTTGAAACCCTTTTCGATACAATTATTACTGATGATAAAGTACTTCGCATAGGCAGTTTACAGGTGAAAACTTCAGCAGATGTTAAACAAATAAATGAAGCAGTAATTGCCGATGTTGTCAGTAAAATTGAAAATGGATTAAAACACGCTACAGAAGAATTTGGCGGACAATTGGTAACGGATGGTTTTGTTACCGATGATATAAAAATCAGCGAGCAGCAACTGGTTGGTAAGGAGTTTAATGATGAACAGATATTTATAAATTTTATTCAAACAGGCGCATTGCCCTGGTTTGCCGGAAAGGTGAAATTGGAAGATATTCTGGCTGATGAAAACTGGTTCAGGTTGGTTGCTAATCAGCGATTTTGTAAAAAGCTGCGACGATTACTTATCGGGAACAAAACAAACCTGCTGCGGTTTGTAAAGCAAATACCATTGAATAATATTCTTGCATTCGTTTTTCGTTTGTTTCCGGAATTTAAATCTACTGAAAATTCAATTCAATTAATTCATAATCAGCTTTCAGCAAAAGAACAGCCTGTTTTTTTACACACAACACTTCAACTATTTTTTGAAATTGAAAATCATAACAAGCACGTGCAAATTGCAGATGAGTTCTTTATTGCTGTCGAAAAATTCATTCGAGATAATGAATTTGAAGGCATTTCCGGAGTGAATCGAAATTTTGAAGCGTTTCTTCAAAGCGAACTTATTCGTTTGACAACGCTTGAAAAGTATAAAAAGAAAAGGGAATTGTCAGTTGAAAAGGGAAAAGATAACAGTGTAGAACTGTCAATTGAAGAGGAAGAAAAGAATAAAACGTCCGAAAGAAAAATCAAAAATGAATCGCTGCATATTAATAATGCAGGTCTTGTTTTGTTGCATCCGTTTCTGAAAACATTTTTTATTACAACCGGAATAGCTGACCCGTCGGGGAAAATCGGGAACGATAATCTTGAACTGGCGACTCAGGCGTTGCATTTTATTGCAACAGGCCGCGAATCGGTTTTCGAAGCAGAACTGGTTTTCGAGAAGTTTTTATGTGGTTTACCGGTTCATTATCCTGTGATCAGAGAAAGTTTACTCATTGGTGAAATAAGAACTGAAGCTGAAGAAATGCTGGCCCAGGCAATTCAACAATGGCCGGAACTGAAAAATACATCACCCAACGGAATGCGGGAGTCTTTTATTCAGCGCAACGGAATATTAATGAAAACTGAAAAAGGGTACAAAATCACCGTGGAAGCTAAAACCTGGGATGTTTTACTCGATCGGTTACCCTGGAATTACACCATAATCAACTGGTATTTAATTGATAAACTGATTTTTGTGGAGTGGCAATTATGAGAGAATTAAACAGACAACAAGGAAATACAACAAGCTCCTCAACCCCGTTTTTTTCGACAGAGAGCTCAACTTCTTTTTTTAGTGGCAGAACTGAAACAGAGAGTAGTACAGTTACAGAGGCAGAACAACCTACATCAACAACCGATGAAACATGTTCTGAAGAAACCACATTGCAGATACAGGAGTTTCTGAATCACGGAATTTATGGACCAGAGTCGATGACTCCCAGTGATACGGGAGTAGGAGGTTTTGAAGCTTCGTATGACCCCGATGCCGAAATGCTCAATATAAATGTTCGCGGAAAAACAAGATTTGTAAACGGACTAACGGCAAATGGCACAACCGTATCTTCTCACGAAACTGACCTTGCCCGGCTTGCCCGGCTCCTCACGTTTATTGGCGATGAAACATTAACAAATAACATTGTCAATAATTATTATACATGGAATGATACACAAAAAGACATTGCCAGAGATAACCTGAGAAGCAGGATTAGTGAAACAATGGGTTTGTGGATGGAACCAGGATTCATGTTTCATATTGATGAGCCATGCTGGGAAAATATTTTCTCGAATGTGAATATCAACATCGATGTACAAGACGAAGGAGCCGCAGAATACAACGGACGAAACAACAGTGCAAACGATCATTTACAGGTAACTTTGGTTAAAAACCCTGAACGCAATGAAATGGGAACAGTGAGTTCACAAATCTCGCAGGTTGCAGAAAGGGTTGGAAACGAAAGAATGCAATGTATTGATACCTCTGCCGGTTTGACAACTGGAGCGAGTGTGGGTTCAAACCGCAACCGGGGCACAGATGTTACCGACCCATATAATTCTGAAATGACACTTTCAAACCAATCGCTCGAAAATACACCTACCGAACTCAATAATCTTAACAGGTCAATGTTGCGTACTTCGGTATATTTTGACAATGATCAGTCAACGCTTGATAGTACCGACAGGGCCGTTATCGATCAGTTTATCACCAATTTCAGAGAAGCTGATGCAAATGAAACGAATAGCAGGGTCAAATTGATTGGTCATGCCTCACGGCCAGGTTCAACAGGTTACAACAGACGTTTGGTAAACGAAAGGATTAATTCGGTAATGAATTATTTAAGGGAAAGGAATTTTCCAAATATCGAAACAAGGGTGGATGAACCTGAAAACAGGTCGGATGAAATTGCCGAAAGTTTGCCGGATACGGATAACAATGCCAGAGTTTTAAGGAGGGTTGAGATTGTTGTTGGCGAAGGCGAACTTCAAAATACAGTGGCACACGAGTTTGGTCATGTTTTTGGTTTGGTTGATGAGTATGTGACTGAGGGAACTTCTTTTTCGGGCACTGGAACAGCAGCCGGCACTGTTGTCGGGCACAGCGAAATGTCTGAGGATATTGGCGCGGGTGAAGTTCGGTCAGAAAACAGTGACAATATAATGTCGATGGGTAATGAGGTTAGAGCACAACATTATGGTCCTTTTGGCTGGGCTTTGCGAAGGCTTACTCACAAAAACTGGACGATTTCTTAATTTTTAAATACAATAGAATGAATGACATTTTGAATCTTAAAACCGGGTTACCCGATGAACGTATAAATATTGTTCCAATCTTAGAGCAATACCTCATTTCACGCACCCCCGGTAGCAGCAACGGAACATTAATATTTGACGACGGTGTAATTTTTATTACCACTTTAAATCAGGCAAATAATGATTATCGATGGATATTTTTTACACGATTAAAATCTGAAGGCATTGATATGTTAAAAACGTTAATCATCAGTGAGTTTTCAAAAACAGAGATTGCAGAAAAACAACACAATTCATCGGAAAAGCAGGTGCTTTGGAAGTCGAATTTTCAAAATGTAAAACATCAGGTATTGGTTGGTTCAGGTTCTTATGATTCACTTCCCCCGGTTTTCAGAAAAATTGATGATCTCATTAACAGGTACATGTATAAAATGAATGAAAAGGTATAAACCAATTAACTAATTCAATGATAAAAAAGGAGTTAATTGATTTTTTCAGAGCTGTGATTTCGGAACGACTGGATGCTGAAAAAAAAAACAGGCCGGTAAAATTTATTGAATATCCGGTTTTTAACGCTGGAGATTCTGAGTTTACTGATTTTGTGATTAAGAATAAATCAGGTTTCGATGAAGTTATGATTCTTTTACTTGCATTAGTACCTCATGTTCTTCCCGATTTTCTTAATAATCTTGTTCTTGCATATTTTCCGGCTGGAGGCGATTTTCCTCAGTTTGGCGGTGTTAAAGGTAAAAATCACCGGAGTGTTTTACCAACCGGCGAAACAGTTTTGTTTGTTTTGGCCGGAAGTGATTTGGAAAGAAGGGCTGAAGTAGCCCGGGTTTTTGATGAGGGGCATCTGTTTGCAAGGAAAAATATATTGTACCTCGATAATGTGGAAAAAGGCGAGCCTCGTATGGCCGGTAAACTAATTCTCGAAGACGATTATATCGATTTGTTTACCACCGGAAAAATTTCGAAACCAAGATTGAGTGCCGATTTTCCAGCCGAAAGAATTTCTACCGGACTTGAGTGGACTGACCTTGTTTTGCAGGAAAAAACGCTTGATGGGATTCGCGAAATTGAAATCTGGCTGAAACACAACGAAACATTACTGACCGATTGGAACCTGAGAAATAAAATAAAACCCGGATTTCGTGTATTGTTTTATGGTCCACCCGGAACAGGAAAAACAATGACAGCATGTTTGTTGGGGAAATACACAAACCGCGATGTTTACCGGATCGATCTTTCAACTGTAGTTTCGAAATACATCGGCGAAACCGAAAAAAACCTCTCCAAATTATTTGATAAGGCTGCCAACAAAGATTGGATTCTTTTTTTCGACGAAGCCGATGCTATTTTTGGTAAACGCACCGGTGTGCGCGATGCACACGACAAGTATGCCAACCAGGAAGTATCGTATCTTTTGCAACGTATTGAAAATCATGCAGGGCTTGTTATTCTGGCTTCGAACATGAAAGGAAATATCGACCCGTCGTTTACCCGACGGTTTAATTCAATCATAGAATTTGAAAATCCGGGTTCGAGAGAACGAATGAATTTATGGCAAAATTATATTCCCAAAGGTAAACTTGACGAAAGTGTTCAGATTAGGGAAATTGCTCATAAATACGACATTACAGGTGCCAATATTGTAAATGCAATTCATTTTGCAGGGCTTCGTACCTTCGAAAAAAAGTCAATCAGAATTTCGAAGAACGATCTTTTGGAAGGTATTGAAAAAGAATACCTGAAAGAAGGTAAGATTTTTCTAAAAGGTTGAAACAGAATATAAATGTACAACAATGAGAAACAGGAATATCAACGGAGTTATCGGAATTACTTCGGTTTTATTATGGATTATTGTTTTTTTACCGGGGCTGACAGTTAACTCACAGCCTTATCGCGAACAGATTTTAAATGGAAATATCACCATCCAAAATTTTCTGACAGTAATGATAACTTACACCATTTCGAATGTAGCACTACTTTGTTGTGTGGCCGGAGTAATTGGTGCTGCTACACGGCGGGTAACAGCCAGAGCCTCAGAACTTCGGAAGTATGACGATAAACCTGTTTTTAACGCTGTGTTTACCGGTGTTACCAGGGGTTTTTCGGTGTATCTTTTGCTCCTTGCCGGTGTGTATGCCGCCACACCCGACCCTTTTTCGGCGCCTACGTCCGAACAATATGTACGAATGGCTGGTACCATCTCATTAATGTCTTTTACAGTAAATTACGAGCCTGAACTTTTTCAAACGATTGTAGGAATTGCGGCATCGAAAAGCAAAATGGCCGGAAAATCAGTTAATCAGGAGAAAACTTAAGTTGCAATTCCATTTTTTCATTTCCCGTTATTTTTGCCAGTTCTTTTTCTATTATCGGAACAATAAACTGCGACGTTTTTTGGGCTCCTGTATCGTTAAAATGCATCGGGTCTTTCCAATTGGCAGGGTTGTTTATAATAGTGTCAGGTAAACTGATAACCGGAGCAAAACTCTCATAAAACTTCATGTTCAGAGGTTCTTTCAAACCTGAACCTGATTCAGGCAGGTAAAAAAACAACACCCTGCAATCGTGTTGGCTTGCCAGGTTCACAATTTTTCTGAGATAATGTTTTGAATAGTTTCTTTCTATCGTTTTGATGAGTTCAGGTTTTGGCCTGTTAAACTTATTGCTCCACGCTCTTTTGTTTATTTCCATTTCATCTGAACTTGCCAGCTGATCGGAATGTAAATATCCGAAATCGGTAGTATTATCAGGAGTAAAATAAGTTTTGTGCATCACTATAAATTTGAAAAACTCAAATCTTACAATCAACCCATTCCATAACGATTTAAAATAACGTTGATTAAAAAACACGAAAGAGCCAAAAAGATCATTTGATTCAGCCAGAAACGGGAACACTTGATGGCTTTTTCTGGGTTCATCTTCAGCAATTTCGATAAAAAGAATTTTGGGCTTTTTATGTTTCAGAATGTCTTTTAACATTACATATTGCACATCTCTGCCGCCTCTGCAATATCCGAGATTTGCCACTGTAATTAAAGAATCTGAATGGCTGTTTAATTCATTCTCTATCAGTTCATCCATAATTCCACAAGCAAAATGTGATGCTCCGGAAAAAGCAATATCGATACTTTTCGGATTTTCAGATGTGCGGTAATATATCCAGCTGGCCATGTTACTACACTCACCTTTTACAAACTGATAACTGAATTTTTTATTTACCGGAATTGTAAAAAGCAGGATAATTCCAAGAAATACAGGAATAAAAAAAAGAGCAATATTTCGTATAAATTCTTTCATTAAAACTGAAAATAGATAAACTGTGGAGCCGAATTTAAAACACCGAAAAACAAAATGACAATGAGTATTATATAATAAAAACTCCAGCGCACCGCCCGCGGAATTTTCTCAATTGTTGAAGGCAAATCTTTGTTACTGATTAAAACTTCGGTCAAAACAAAAAACGGAAAAACAAATATCAACATTCGGCCCGGTTCTGTGAGTGTCCCCGAATTTATCAAAAGCGATTTAATCGTATTTAAGCCTGCTTCTTGCAGACCAAAGATTGAATAAACAATGCTTTTTGCCTGGTTCCAGTTTTCGGCACGGAAAAAAATCCAGCAAAAATTCACAAATAAGTAGGTGGATATTAATCCCATAAAACGGGTTAATTTCTTGCCTGTTTTGTTTCCCGGCTGAATAATTGATTCGAAAACATACAGAAAACCATGAAGAAATCCCCAGATTACAAACGTAATGTTAGCCCCGTGCCATAACCCCGAAAGTGTAAATGTGACCAAAATATTCAAATGCTTCCTGAAACCGTCTTTTCTGTTGCCACCCAGTGGAATATAGACATAATCGCGAAACCCAGTGGAAAGCGAAATGTGCCAGCGATGCCAGAAATCGCGGATAGATACAGCAAAATAGGGTGTTCTGAAGTTGGTCATTAATTCTATACCAAACAAGCGGGCAGTTCCGATGGCAATATCAGAATATCCAGAGAAATCGCAGTAAATCTGAAAACCGAAAAGGATTGTGGCAATTATTAATGCAGGTCCGTTAAAAGTTTCGGGAGCCTGATAAACTGCATTGACAATTTGGGCTGCCTGGTCGGCAATTACAACTTTTTTAAATAATCCCCACAAAATCAGTTTTAGACCTGATCTGGCCTGATTGTAATTAAACTCAAATCTTTTTTCGAATTGTGGTATCAATCGGCTGGCCCGCTCGATTGGACCTGCCACAAGCTGAGGAAAAAATGAAACAAATGTGAGAAATGTAACAAGCGATTTTGTCGGTTGAAGTTGTCTTCGGTAGATATCAATTGTATAACTCAACGTCTGAAAGGTGTAAAAACTGATGCCAACCGGCAAAATAATTCTTATCAGATTCGATCGGTTTTCGGTTATACCAAACAGATCGATGAATGTATCAACAAAAAAATTAAAGTATTTAAACACAAAAAGCATCCCTAGGTTAACAATCAGACTGATTGCAAGTAATCCTTTTCGTTTCTTTACTGAATCAGTTTCCGATAATTTCAACCCAATAATGTAGTCGGTGATCGAACTGATAAAAATGAGAAAAAGAAAACGCCAGTCCCACCACCCATAAAAAACATAACTTGCTGATAACAAAATAATATTGCCTGATTTGACAGAGCTTTTTGAAGCTTTCAGGTAAACTAAAAAAGTAAAAACCAGGAATAAAAAAAATGTGACAGAGTTAAATACCATCGGGTTTAATTTCGTTACCAAGGTAAATTTGTTCAACAGAACTTGAAATCGACCAAACTAAAAACAACTAACAATTA
>DPCJ01000141.1 GCA_003516705.1 Prolixibacteraceae bacterium
AATCGCCATTTTCTCCAATAAATCACCCTGACTTCGATGTTCATTTTATTTACCACGACCCTGATTGGGATGAGCTGCTCCCTCAACAAAAAAATTACCTTAGTAGTTTTGTAACTGACTTTGAAACCGTTCTGTACAGTAGCGGATACAATAACCCGACCGGTGGTTATTCACAATGGATTGATGTTGAGAGTTTCATCGACTATTTTATCGTCAACGAAATGTCGAGAAACAACGACGGATTTAAAAAAAGCAGGTACTTTCATAAAGATAAAAATGGAAAAATTACTGCCGGACCAGTTTGGGATTTCGACTGGGCCTGGAAAAACATAAACGAATGCTACATTTTTAAAGCCACTGATGGATCTGGATGGTCGTACAAAGTGAATGATTGTAATCCCTGGGTAAAATCACCTGGCTGGATGGTTCGTTTGTTTTACGACAGTGATTTCAGAAATAATACAAAATGCCAATACAACGAGGCAAGAGCAGGAGTACTATCAGATGAGAATTTGTCATTTTGGATTGATTCTTTATACAACGAGGTTAAGGAAGCTCAAGTGCGGCATTTTGGTAAATGGAAAATTCTGGGTTTAAATGTCGGCGCTCCCGAAGTTGACGCTCAGCCAAAAACTTATGATGGTGAAGTGGATAAATTGCGGCAATGGATAACAACCAGGTTAAACTGGCTCGACAAAAATATGATTGGAACCTGCACTCACACTGGCATTTTTGCCGGATTTGAAAACAAAAACGAAATCCGCATTTATCCAAACCCTGCATCGGAAGTGCTTAATGTAACTGTTGAAAATCAATTGGAAGAAATCAGTATTATTTCAGTTACCGGAACCCTGATTTACTGCAACAATCGGGTAGGCACGAGAAATACAAAAATTGATGTTTCCGGCTTTACCCCGGGGATGTATATTGTTCAGCTAAAAAACGCCGACGGTAGCACCCACGCTCAAAAAATTGTTGTTCAGAAATAGCAGAAACACATTAAACCGTAATTGAATCGCTTTTAAACTTTTACCGGTTTGTTTAATCAAAAGAAACAAAAAAGCCATGACTATACAAAACAATGAAACAACAAGCCAAACAAGCATCGGCAAAATAATGGTGCTGCTGATGTTTTTCTTAGTTCCGGTATTTGCTTTTGCTCAGACGGAAAAAAACAAAAACGACAAATATTTTCCCGGTGGAATCATCAGTTTGAATAACGATACTGTTGCTGCAAAAATTCTTCTCGAAAATATAACCAAAATGCAAAAGCAGGTAAAATTTATTGATGCAGGCGGTAAAAAGAAATCTTTCAAGCCCGATATGATAAATGGTTTTTTTCTGGAAGCAGAAGATGAAAAAATGATTTTTGAAAGTCGCGACGATATTAATTTAACTGCTTTCCCTTCGAATAAAGGTTACTTTTATTATCGTATTTCAAACGATGCAATTCCATTGTACTATTTTGTAACAACAAAAATGGCAAATACCGGGGTTGAATCGCAAATGGAAGAAGTGCAAAACTACGTTGTAAAAAAAGACTTCAGATGGTATTTGTACACAAAAGAAAACTATGAAGACTGTGTGAAGATTTTTGAAGACAACCGGATGCTGGTTAACGACATTAAAAATGGGAAATACACATTTGCGCAATTTCCTGAAATTGTTAAACGCTATTGCAGCTCTATGCAACAGTGAGAGAGCTATAAAAAAGAATGCCGCTATTTTTAACGGCACTCTTTATAATTTCAGAAAAATTACTATCTCTTTTTAACTTTCCCCGAGCCTGATATTGAAGAATCGATAGACGGATTACCGCTGTAGTAAACACTACCCGAACCTGAAACACGCACATTTAATGAGCCATTTGAGGTTACATAACAGTTGCCCGAGCCCGAAGTCTGCACATCAACTTTTTGGGCTTCAAAACCTGAAGCATTTACATTCCCCGAACCTGAAATCCTTGCTTTTAATTCATCCGCAACACCGCCATTATTTAATCTGACATTTCCTGAACCCGAAATGGCTGCATCCACTTTTTCAGCACTCAGCGTTTCAATGGTAATATTTCCGCTTCCACTAACCGCAAGGTCAAGAATCCGGGTTTTTATGTGTTCCGATTCAATATCACCCGAACCTGAAACCGTTAACCCGTCAACTTCCGGAACAGTAATATAAACCTCTACTTTGCCCGGGTTCCAGTTTCTGAATATATTATTATTCGGATACCTGATATTCAAGGTTCTGTCTTTAACTTCCGTAATAATTTCTTCCAGGGTTTCTGGTTCGGCGACAATTTTAACACTTTGCCTTTCGCCCTGCACAACATAAACTTTGGCCGAAATACGGAGTGCAATTTTGGAAAATGCCGACACTTCGCGCATTTCTTCCTTGGCCTGTAACGGCGTGGTAAACAAAAATGCCACCAATAAAATGGCCAGATAACTAATTTTACTGTTCATAATTTTTACTTTTAATTGTTTCGACTTGTTTTTTGAATTTGAATTTTGCAATGTAACAATGACGTACAACTTTACCCGAAGTTGCACAAATCGAAAAAATATTTTCAGAATAGCCCGGTTTATTCGATTAAACCTTCAGGCAGACGGAGTTTGATGATTTTATGCTGAACATCGGTTTCAACCAGAAAATCTTCGTTAAAAGGTACCAAAAGTTCGGTTCCCTTATAATTCAATGTAAATACAATATTTCCTGAGTAATCGTCGATATGTTCAATTTTACCGATTTCGCCCAAAATTTCATCCCAAAGTGTAAATCCTTCGAAACGGCCGTCAGCCTCAGCATCAGGCTCCAGCTGTATTTCATCGGTGAACAGAAAAACGGAACAACCCACCAATCGTTTGGCATATTTTTCGGTTTCTACCCCGTCGAAAGTTAAAATAGCTGTTTCATCGGTTTTATATCTGAACCCATCTTCAATCAGAAAAAACGGCACCAGCAAACCATCGATTTCAACAAAAAACCGATTAGCATTTTCAATGGAAAACTCAAACTGTGGTTCGAATTCAAGTACAATTTCTCCGCGTACTCCGTGCGTTTTTTTGAAGTACCCTATTTTTTCGCAATCTGATTTTGGTATTGTTTCCATGTGGGCAAAGATAATTAAGTATATACCATTAAGAGATTTACAACTTACAATTTAGTTTGTGCAACCGCTTAATCTGTCACGGGGTTAAAAATGCGTCGTTAAATCAGTTAAATTTCGTTTTGGATAGTCATAAAACAAAAAACCACTCATCGTAACGATGAATGGTTTTTATTTCGGGATGATGATTTCTGATTAAGATTCAGCACCTTCTGTTTCCGGAGCCTCAGTAGCTTCGGCAGGAGTTTCAGCCTGTGCTTCAGCTTCTTTTGCTGCTCTGGCTTCAGCAGCCAGTTCTGCATTTTTAGCGGCAATTGCAGCAGCTTTTTGTTCCTTCACTTTTACTTCGGCAGCCAACTGTTGCTTTACTTCTTTATCAGCATCAACAGCTAAACGGTCGATTTTTGCCTGAATTTTGGCGTCTTTTTCAGTCATCCATGCGTCGAGGCGTTTTTCAGCTTCAGCTGCATCGAATGCACCTTTTTTCACACCACCCATGAGGTGTTTTTTGTAGAGCACACCTTTGTACGACAAAATTGCACGTACGGTGTCGGTTGGTTGTGCGCCTTTTGTAAGCCAATCGTAAGCTTTGTCAAAATCGAGATTTATAGTAGCAGGATTTGAATTCGGGTTATAAGTTCCGATAGATTCAATATACCTGCCATCTCGTGGCGCCCTGCTATCTGCCACCACAATGTGGTAGTAGGCATAACGTTTGCGGCCATGCCGCGCTAGTCTCATTTTTACTGACATACTTATTTTTTAAAAATGTGGCGCAAAGATAGAAGAAAAATCTATATAGGAAATTTTTACCTGCCTATTTTTCAATTTATTAAAAGGAAAGATTTAATCGGATTCTTCTCTTGCCTTTGCCTAAATCTTCGCCTTTCTACCTTTTTACATACTGCTGTTCGTAGTATTTCTGGTAATCGCCCGACGTCACATTTTCAAGCCAGTCCGTATTTTCGAGGTACCAATCAATGGTTTTTTCGATTCCCTCTTCAAATTGCAGCGAAGGTTCCCAACCCAGTTCTCGTTTTATTTTTGTGGCATCAATAGCATAACGCAAATCATGTCCGGCACGGTCTTTTACGTAGGAAATCAACTTTTCCGATTCTCCGGTTTGTCGGCCCAGTTTTTCATCCATTTTGCGGCACATCAGTTTTATGAGGGCGATGTTTGTCCATTCATTAAACCCGCCGATGTTGTAGGTTTCGCCTACTTTCCCCTGGTGGAAAATAACGTCGATTGCACGGGCATGGTCAACCACCCAAAGCCAGTCGCGCACATTTTCGCCTTTGCCATAAACCGGCAACGGTTTGTTATTTTTTATGTTGTGGATAAAAAGCGGAATCAGTTTTTCGGGAAACTGAAATGAACCGTAATTATTTGAGCAGTTGGATATTACCGTTGGAACACCAAAAGTATCGAGGTAAGCGCGCACAAAGTGGTCGGAACTGGCTTTTGATGCCGAGTACGGACTGTGTGGGTCGTATTTTGTTTCTTCGGTAAACATTCCTTCGTCGCCCAGCGAACCATACACTTCGTCGGTTGAAATATGGTAGAATTTTTTTCCTTCGAAATTGTCTTTCCAGATGGTTTTGGCCGCATTCAGCAGGTTTACTGTTCCAATCACGTTGGTAAAAACAAACTCGGTTGGGTTCGAAATAGATCGGTCAACGTGCGATTCGGCAGCCAGGTGAATTACCCCGTCGAACTTCTTTTCGGTGAACAACTTTTGAATAAATTCGCCGTCAACAATGTCGCCTTTTACAAACTCATAATTGGGTTTGTTTTCCACATCAATTAAGTTGTTCAAATTCCCTGCATAAGTCAGCTTGTCGAGGTTGACGATCTGATAATCAGGATATTTATTCACAAACAGCCGCACCACATGCGAACCGATAAATCCGGCGCCGCCGGTAATAAGGATGGTTTTCATATTTTACTTATTTAATTCCTCTGACTCTTTTTTCCCAGTTCCAGGCTGAAAGCAACGTTTCGTCCAATCCTTTTTCAGCTTTCCAACCCAGTTCCACATTGGCGAAGGTTGTATCGGCCCATATTTTTTCAATATCACCGGCGCGGCGATCAACAATTTTATAGTTTAGTTTTACGCCGGTGGCCCTTTCAAAACCAGTTACCACTTCCAGAACAGAAAGTCCGGTTCCGGTTCCAAGATTAAACACTTCGTAGTTTAATTTGTTTTTCCCTTCCAACAACCGTTCGATGGCAATTACATGTGCTTTTGCAAGATCAACCACATGAATATAATCGCGCACAGCCGACCCGTCAGACGTATTGTAGTCGTTACCAAAAACTTTAAGCTCGTCGCGCAATCCGGCCGCAGTTTGCGTAATAAACGGCACAAGATTTTGCGGAACACCCAACGGCAACTCCCCAATTAGTGCCGTCGCGTGCGCACCCACCGGATTAAAATACCTGAGCGCAATTCCTTTGAGTTGCTGATTTACGGCAATGGTTTCGCGCAAAATATCTTCGCTGATTCGTTTTGTATTTCCATACGGCGACTCGGCATCTTTACGAGGGGTTTGTTCGGTAACCGGCAAAACTTCGGGCTGACCGTAAACTGTGCACGACGATGAAAAAACCATATTTGAAATTCCATATTGAATCTGGTTTTCAAGAATATTCATCAGCGAAACCAGGTTGTTACGGTAATAATTCAATGGTTTTTGCACCGATTCGCCAACTGCCTTAAAAGCTGCAAAATGAATTATGGCATCAATATCTTTATTTCGGGCAAAAAAGCCGGCGGTTTTGT
>DPCJ01000115.1 GCA_003516705.1 Prolixibacteraceae bacterium
TCGGGTTTGAAACCGACCCTGTTATATTAAGCGAGATTCTTTCGCTTTTGGTTGATAATGCTTTAAAATATACCCTGAAAGGTGAAATTACCATCGATTATGAAATGATAAGAAACGAGTGGGTAAAATTTATAATTACTGATACAGGGATTGGAATTCCGGCCGGGGAACACGAGAATATTTTCAGAAGATTCTACCGTGTACAAAACCAGATTAACAACACCACATCAGGTTCGGGTCTTGGTTTGGCAATTGCCCAGCATTATATTGCACTGCTTGGCGGCGAGCTTGAATTTGAATCTGTACCGGGCACAGGAAGTAAATTCTGGTTTGAACTGCCTTTCAATCATGGCAAAGGTTTTCTTTCCATCGTTCAGTAGCAGCACCTTGCGTTTTTACTGGTTTGCCATGTCAATAAAAATGTATCCTACCAAACGGTCGTAGCGGGCAGCGTAGTCGCTGTAATACACAAAAATCTGGTACTCATTCTGCGTTTCCCAAAAGCTGCCTTCAATATTTGTATGGTCGGCTGATTTTGCACCCTGCGGAACATAAACGTACTGGTAATTATAGTAACCTTGTTTTAAAAGCATCGAAAGCTCGTAAGCGCCTGTATTAAAATTCCATGTCATTTCGTTACTTTTGTTCGCATTCCAACCTGTCAGCGCTCCAAAAACATTTATAGTTCCACCTAACAAAGGCGATTGCAGCGGAAGTGAAAAATGTACAAAAGTATAATCGCATTCATTTTCAGGGTTGTTAACTTCAGGGTCCTGGCTTTCAACAGTACACCGGCCATTCATTTCCTTGTACAGAAAAAAGTTTTTGTTTGCCCTTACTTCATCAGGTTTTAAGGTTTTATGAAAATAAGGCCTGTGAAAATCGGTGGCAATTACATTTTCGCCATTGAACCGGTTTGTGCGGTTATCAAAATACCTGAATTCATTTCCTGCAGGAAAAACATTTTCGCGTTCATAATTATATTCAAGCCTGTCGGTTCTGATATACAATGGTTTTAAGTTGGTAATGGCATTATCCCAACGGTTGTTTTGCATCAAAACCACTTTTATATCTTTTAAAGGATTGTCAACCTTAAAATTATCGTTGTAGTTAACCGTAAAATCAATTTCGTGGTTCGAACCTTTGAATGCGTCGAATGTTGCACGGCGAACCGTTGCTTCAATTGAAACTCCTGGTTCGACAACATAAAAACGCTGCGTGATAACAACTTTGCTTTTGTCATTCGCTTCGTAAACTACTAAAACATAATTACCTGAGTAATTCAGTTTCACGTTCTCATTCGGAATAAGCAGTTCGTAATGTGTATAATTAAAAGATGTATTGAAAGAGAGTTTATAATCAAGTATTGGGTTTTCCGGATAACCATTCAGATAATCGGCCTGACTCAGATAACTTTCATTCCAGTTTCCATCGCAATGAATAATTGTATAATAATAATCCTTTTCCTCATCGGCCAAATCATCAAACTGAAAAAGCAACTGAACATCTTCGTTGGTAAATAAAACAGGGTTACTGAATTCGAAACCCACCCAGTGCATCATCACAGTTTTTATATTTTCGTTGTAAACCGCATTTTCATAATAATATTTTCTATCCTGCGGGAATGCAACAAAACCCAACACACAAATCAGAAAAGCAGTAACAATCCAGTTTTTCATTTTCGAGATACTTTAAATATAAAGCAACAAGGTAAATACCATTATTTTAACGTCAAAAATGAATAAATAATCTGAAATACCTAAAATTAATTTCCTTTCTGTTACAAATCATAACAGCTTTTAACAAGCTAACCGGCTAATCTTTATGGCTATTTTAAGGTTAAGTTTAAAATGTAAAAATTGCTTAAAGACAATAAATTATTACTTTTGCCCTTCACAAAAAAAACAACACTATTTGAGTTCAATATGTCAGAAACGATTAAGTTAAGGAAAGGGCTGAATATTAAGCTGCAAGGAGGTGCAAAACCTGAAGTGGAGACGTTGCCGTTACCATTAAAAGTTGCACTGAAACCTACCGATTTCCAGGGACTAACACCGAAACTCAATGTAAAAGCCGACGATTTGGTGAAAGCCGGCGATGCTTTGTTTTTCGACAAGTACCATCCTGAAATTCGATATACAGCGCCTGTTGGAGGGAAAGTAGTTTCGGTAAACCGGGGCGAACGAAGAAAGATTCTTGAGATTGTGATTGAAACTGATGCGAAAGCAGGTTCGGTTGAATTCAAAAAAGCCGACCCCAAAGCGTTGTCGGGCGACGAAGTAAAAGAATTGCTTTTACAGAGCGGGATGTGGCCGTTTATCAAACGCCGTCCGTACGGAGTGATTGCCTCACCTTCAGAAAAACCGCTTTCAATTTACATTTCCACTTTCGATACAGCGCCATTGGCTCCCGATTACAGTTTTGTGATGAAGGGCCAGTTAGGAACTTTCCAGACCGGGATTGATGCACTTGGCAGGCTCACCGACGGAAAAGTTTATTTAGGCATCACACCTGATTCGGCATTTGCAAAAATTAAAAATGTGGTAGTAAACACTTTCAGCGGACCGCACCCGGCAGGAAATGTGGGTGTGCAGATTGCCAACACAAACCCTATTAACAAAGGCGAAGTGGTTTGGACTGTAAACGTGCAGGATGTGCTTTTTATTGGCCGTGTTTTCGAAACCGGGAAAGTTGACTTTACCAAAGTTTTTGCACTTACAGGTTCAGAAGTCGAAAATCCGAAGTATTACAAAACAGTGGCAGGCGCTCCGGTTGCTTCGGTTGTTGAGGGGAAACTTAAAAAATCGGAAAACAAACAACGCATTATCAGCGGAAATGTTTTAACCGGAACAAAAGTGAGTAAGGATTGCTACCTGGGTTATTACGATTCGCAGATTACAGTAATTCCAGAAGGCGATAATTACGAATTTTTAGGATGGGCAATGCCTCGTTTTAATAAATTCAGTTTCTCACACGCCTATTTTTCATGGCTGAATAAAAACAAAAGTTATGTTGCCGATGCCAATCTGAACGGAGAAGAACGCGCATTTGTGGTTACCGGCCAATATGAAAAAGTTGTTCCAATGGACATACTTCCGGTTCACTTGCTGAAAGCCATTATTGCCGACGATATCGATAAAATGGAACAGCTGGGAATCTATGAGATTATAGAAGAAGATTTGGCGCTTTGTGAATTTGTTTGCACCTCGAAAATTGAAGTGCAGAAACTGGTGCGTAAAGGCATAAATCTGATGATAAAAGAGATGGGTAGTTAAGAACTTAATTTTGGAAGATATCAATGAAATCACTCAGAAATTTTTTAGATAAAAAGAAACCGCTGTTCCTGCCGGGTGGTAAACTTTCAAAGTTTGGTTCCACCTTCGGGGCATTCGAAACATTTTTGTTTACGCCCAACCATACTTCGAAAACAGGCTCGCACATCCACGACACTATCGACCTGAAACGTACGATGACAGTGGTAATCATCGCATTACTTCCTACTTTGCTTTTTGGCAGCTGGAACATTGGCTACCAAAACGGACTGGCTTTCGGTGTTGAAAGAAGCATTATCGAAAACTTCATTTTCGGTTTTCTGAAAGTATTGCCAATAATGATTGTATCGTACGGAGTTGGTTTGGGAATCGAATTTATTGTAGCTCAAATTCGCGGACACGAAGTAAACGAAGGATTCCTTGTAACAGGAATTCTGATTCCACTGATTTTGCCTGTAAACATTCCGCTATGGATGGTAGCTTTGGCAACTGCCTTTGCTGTTATTTTTGGCAAGGAAATTTTTGGCGGAACCGGATATAATGTAATGAATGTAGCGCTAATTGCCCGTGCATTCTTGTTCTTTGCTTATCCAAGTGAAATGTCAGGCGACCTTGTTTGGGTGTACGACCTTGCCGGGAATACACCGGTTGATGGCTTTTCGGGAGCCACACCACTGGCTTATGCAGCACAAAATGCATCTTCAGAAATAGCTTCCTTTAAAGATATGTTCCTTGGTTTGATACCAGGTTCTATTGGCGAAACGTCAACATTGGCCGTACTTATCGGGGCAGCAGTTTTAATTTTCACCGGCATCGGAAGTTGGAAAATTATGTTGGCAACTGTTTTAGGAACCTTATTTATGGGCGGAATCTGTAACCTGTTTCCGGCCAACGAATACATGTCGATTCCGGCTTACACCCACCTTGTGATGGGCGGTTTTGCTTTTGGAGCAGTTTTTATGGCAACCGACCCTGTAACTGCATCGAGTACCGAAAAAGGAAAATGGATTTATGGGTTTATGATTGGTATTCTTGTGGTATTAATCAGGGTTTTCAACCCGGCTTACCCCGAAGGAATGATGCTTGCCATTCTGCTGATGAATGTCTGGGCTCCGTTAATCGACTATTTCGTAATTGAAGGTCACGTTAAACGCCGCCTGAAACGTGCAAAAATTAAAGCCAACGCTTAATACATTATAGTGATGAGAAATTTCAGTAATACATACATTTATACATTCTCTATTGTAATGGTGGTGATTGTGGCTTTGCTGCTATCGCTGGCAGCCATGCAATTGAAACCATTTCAGGATAAAAATATTGAAGTGGAAAAGAAACAGAACATTCTGGCTTCTGTTCATATCAATTCAACTCCGGTTGATGCTGTTGATTTGTATTCAAAATACATTACCGAAAGTTTTGTACTGAATAACAAAGGAGAAAAACTGGAAGGGACTGATGCTTTTACCATCGACCTCAAATCGGAACTCAGCAAGCCTGCCTCACAACGTTTGTTGCCTGTATTTGTGGGTACACTCGACAATGGAAGCAAAGCCTATGTAGTTCCGCTCAGAGGCAAAGGATTGTGGGGACCAATCTGGGGTTATATTTCACTGCAACCCGATATGAATACCATTTACGGAACAATTTTCGACCACCAGGGCGAAACTCCCGGATTGGGCGCCGAAATTACAATGGATTGGTTTGAAAAGCCTTTCGAAGGCAAAACAATTTTTAAAGACTCTACTGAATTTGTTTCGGTAAAAGTGCTGAAAGGTGGAGCACCCGATGGAGATCCACATGCCGTTGATGGGATTTCAGGAGGCACAATTACCTCAAAAGCGCTTGAAGCAATGCTCGATACTTGCCTCGTTCAGTATAAAACCTACTTTTTAAACAACCGTCAATAAAATTAAATACTATGTCAGGTAAAAATTTTAAAATGTTGTCGAACCCGTTTAATCTCCAAAACCCTGTTACGGTTCAGATTTTAGGGATTTGTTCGGCACTGGCTGTAACAGTAAAACTGAAACCTGCTATTGTAATGGGGCTTTCGGTAATTGTGGTGACTGCATTTTCAAACCTCGTGATTTCGTGGATGAGGAATTCTATTCCACCACGTATCCGAATCATTGTTCAGCTTGTTGTGGTTGCAACAATGGTAATTTTAGTTGACCAGGTGTTGCGTGCCTTTGTTTACGATGTTAGCAAGCAATTGTCGGTTTACGTTGGATTGATTATTACCAACTGTATTATCATGGGGCGTTTGGAAGCTTTTGCCATGGGAAATAAACCCTGGCCATCGTTTATCGATGGGATTGGCAACGGAATCGGGTATGCTGTAATTCTCATTGTGGTTGCCACCGTTCGCGAGCTTTTTGGTTCAGGTACTTTACTGGGTTTCAAAATTGTTCCCCAGGCATTTTTCGATGCAGGATATGTGAATAATGGAATGATGATTATGCCAACGATGGCTTTGATTCTGGTTGGAGTAATTATCTGGATACAACGCAGTTATTTTAAACAGTTAAACGAAAAAGAATAACCATTTAATTCGAAAAGATTATGCAGGAAATAATTAACATATTTGTCAGGTCGGTATTTATCGACAACATGATTTTCGCATTCTTTCTTGGAATGTGCTCATATCTGGCAGTATCGAAAACTGTAAAAACATCCATTGGATTAGGAATTGCAGTGGTTTTTGTTCAGGTAATAACTGTTCCGGTTAACTACCTTTTGCTGAAATATGTAATGAAACCGGGCGCTTTATCATGGCTGGGTGAAACATTTCAGGGAGTAGATCTTTCGTTCCTCAGCTTTATGGTTTTTATTGCAACAATTGCAGCCATGGTTCAGTTGGTGGAAATGATTGTTGAAAAATTTTCGCCGGCGCTTTATAACTCGTTGGGTATTTTTCTTCCGCTTATTGCAGTAAACTGTGCTATTTTAGGAGGTTCACTTTTTATGGAACAACGTGAGTACGAGAACATCGGACAAGTACTTTCGTGGGGTCTGGGTTCAGGATTTGGCTGGATGCTCGCTATTGTTTCTCTTGCAGCAATCAGGGAAAAAATGAAATACAACCAGATTCCGCCGGCACTGAAAGGAATGGGAATCACCTTTATTGTAACCGGACTGATGAGTATTGCTTTTATGAGTTTTCTCGGAATTAAAATTTAACCTGAAAAATAATAACCAATGATATTAGGTTCAACTGTATTTGTGATAGCATCCAGTATTGTTGCTTTCCTTGTAATAATACTGGCACTGGTTGCCACCCTGCTTTTTGCACGGGCTAAGCTAACCGCAACCGGCCAGGTAAAAATAAATATTAACGACCAAAAAGAGGTGGTTGTAAACCCGGGAAGTACCTTGCTTACAACCCTTTCAGAAACCGGTATTTTTTTGCCGTCGGCTTGTGGTGGTGGCGGAACCTGTGCCCAATGCCGTTGTCAGGTAATTGAAGGAGGCGGGTCGATTCTGGCCACAGAAACCGGACATTTTACCCGTAAAGAACAACAAGACCACTGGAGGTTGGGGTGCCAGGTAAAAGTACGTGAGGACATGAAAATTCATGTACCAGAGCATGTTTTGGGTGTTAAAAAATGGGAATGCGAAGTGGTTTCAAACAACAATGTAGCCACTTTTATCAAAGAATTTGTGGTGAGGCTTCCCGAAGGTGAAACGCTGAACTTCAAATCGGGCGGATATATTCAGATTGATGTTCCAAAAATCGATGTGGATTTTAAAGACATTGATGTTGACGCAAAATTCCGTGAAGAATGGGAAAAATTTGGCATGTTCAACCTGCAAATGAAAAATCCGGAACCTACGTTCCGCGCTTATTCAATGGCCAACCACCCTGCCGAAGGAAATATTGTGATGCTGAACATTCGTATTGCAACACCTCCGTGGGACCGTGCGAATAATGGATTTAAAAAAGTCAATCCGGGTATTTGTTCATCGTATATTTTCTCACGCAAACCAGGCGATAAAGTAACCGTATCAGGACCTTACGGCGAATTCTTCCTGAAAAAGAACGACAACGAAATGATGTTTATTGGCGGTGGTGCCGGAATGGCGCCAATGCGCTCGCATCTTTTCCACCTGTTCCACACAGTGAAGGAAACCAAAAAGAATGTGACTTTCTGGTACGGAGCCCGCTCGTGGAAAGAGGTTTTCTACTATGAACAGTTCCGTGATATTGAAAAGAATTTTCCTAATTTCAAATTCAACCTTGCACTTTCAGAACCACTGCCCGAAGATAATTGGCAAGGCCCGAAAGGCTTTATCCACCAGGTGATTTACGATAACTACCTGAGCAAACACGAGGAGCCGGAAGAAATCGACTACTACCTTTGCGGTCCGCCCATGATGAACGACGCAGTACAAAAAATGCTTTACAATCTGGGTGTTCCGAATGAAAATGTATTGTTTGATGATTTTGGGAGTTAACGAAGTTTTTCACTTTGAAATTTATAAAACTGAAAAGCCATTCCGGAAAACGGGATGGCTTTTTTAGTAGTCTGAATACGGCAAACCACTGGGTTTTTCAGTTTTTATTCGTATTTTGAGCCACTGAAAAAAGAAAACAGATTTTTATACCAACCGTTTTCAATTCATTTTTTAACCAAAAACAATTAACAATGAAATACAGGATAACATTAGTTTTTTTAAGCATTGCCTTTGGATTTTTTGCATGTGATAATGGAGACGACCCTGTGGATACCAGCAAAAGCGTTGTAATCAACGAGATTCTGCCAAAAAATTCGCAAAATGGTATGGATCAGGATGGCGAGTACGACGACTGGATTGAACTTTACAACCTTGCCGGTGAAGAACTTGACATCTCAGGATTTTATCTTACTGACAGTAAAAAGAATCCGACAAAATGGAAATTTCCTCAAGGAACAACCATTGCTGCAAATGGGTACCTGATAGTTTGGTGCGACGAGGATTCAACTCATATTTCAGGGCTTCACACCAACTATAAACTTTCGGCTGACGGCGAAAATGTTGTTTTGCTCAACCCAGATCAGGATGTGATTAACCTTGTGGAGTACCCGGCAACAGTAATTGAACAGTCGTACGCCCGGAAACCCAACGGAACTGGTGATTTTGGGTGGGCTACGCCAACTTTTAATAAGACAAATGATTAGAAAAAGAGCGGCAGAAAGTTAATTCTTCCGCTCTTTCTTTTCTACTATTTCACATTCAACTGGCCCGATGAATCTGTTTTCGACAGATTCCGCACACCAGTGGTTCCGCCACCTTTCAAGGTTATTTCCAGTGGTTTATTTGTTTTCCAGGCACCGCGGGTAAAGTCAGGAATTTCGATGGGTTTTGAGCCGTTGGCAATCGACCACTCACTAAGTGGCACAATTGAGCTCCAGGCTGCTGCATCGTAAACATCCATATCCATTGGAAGTCCGTTGCGCAGACAATCAATCATCCGCCAGTCCATTATAAAATCCATTCCGCCGTGACCACCCACTTTTTTGGCCATCTCTCCCACTCTTTTCACAATTTCGGGTGTATATTTTTCTTCCAGCTCTTTCATTTTAGCCTCATCGGCTACCTCGTGCCCGAAAGCAATGTGTTGCAGCGGCCATTTCTGCGCAAAACATTTTGTGCCGCTTAAAAGGTGAATACGCGAATATGGGCGCGGAGAACTTACATCGTGCTGAATCATAATCGTCCGCCCTTTGTTTGTTTTAATCAGTTGGATGTCCATGTTTCCGCGCATGTCCCAACCCACAAACTGCTCAAAAAACGGGTCTTCTTTTGCTTTTTCCTCAATTCTTTTTTTCAGGGTAAAATCTCCCGACATCATGGCAGTGAGATAATCCATTTTATCGCCACGATTGATGTTCATTGCCTGGCAAATCGGTCCTAAACCATGCGTTGGATAAACATTTGCCTTGCGTTTGTTTTCGTGCATACGCCACATTTTATAGTAGGCGCCATCACTCATTTTATCATCTTTTGGTTTACTAAACATCCAATAATCAAGGTCATGAATATAAGCGCCTTCGCCATGAACCAGGTCACCAAAAGTGCCCTGCCGGGCCATGTTCAGCGTTAAAAGTTCAAAAAAATCATAACAGCAGTTTTCGAGAATCACGCAGTGTTTTTTTGTTCTCTCCGACACCTCAACAATTTGCCAGCACTCTTCCATCGTTTTGGCAGGCGTTACTTCAACCGCAGTGTGTTTGCCACCTTCCATAGCTGCCACTGCCACCGGAATATGCCATTCCCAGTTGGTGCACACATAAACAAGGTCAACATCGTTGCTTTCGCACAACGCTTTAAATCCTAAATCACCATTTACATACTCTTTTGCTTTTGGAAGCCCGGCATCGGCCAGAATTTTCTGACCACCATCAACAGCCGCTTGTCGCACATCGCACAGGGCTGTAATTTCAACGCCTTCAATGTATGTCATCCGCTCAACAGCACCCGAACCACGGTCGCCGATTCCCACAAAACCAACACGCACTTTGTCGAGTTTAGGAGCGGCATACCCGCACATATTAAATTTCATATCCGGAACCTGCTTAGCAGCGCTCCTGATTTCTTTTAATTTCTCGCTGCTATCGGGTTGTGCCGATGTTAACAGCGGAGCTCCGGCCAAAACGCCGGAACCAATAGCTACATTTCTTAAAAACGATCTGCGATTCGTACTCATTCTTATAATTTTATGTTATTGTTTACAATTTTGTCAAACTTATCAAATTAATACCCGATTCTACAATGAGTTTTGTTTGTTTAAACTGGCTATTTTCATGATTTATTCAAGAACTTTCTATTTACTTGCTGCCCAATCAGGAAAAACTGAAACATCAATTCCGAAAACCTCAGTTCCCCAGAAATACATAACCAGCGTTATAATAATGATACTGAGAATATTTAACAAGATTCCTGTTTTTACCATGTCGATAACCCTGATTCTGTTGGTTCCGAAAATGATTGCATTTGGCGGCGTTGCCACCGGCAGCATGAATGCCATTGACGCAGCCAAAGTTGCCGGTATCATCAGTAAAAGCGGATTGAGTTGAATAACAGTTGCCAGCCCAGCCAAAACCGGAAGAATCATTTCGGTAGTGGCAACATTCGAAGTTAATTCGGTTAAAAATGAAATTAAGGTTGCATTCGATAGTGTTAATATTATAGGCGTTACTTCTCCTAACCCGGCCATTTTCTCACCAAACCAAACCGATAAACCGGAATCTACAAAACCCTGTGCCAAAGCAAAACCTCCTCCAAAAAGCAATACAATTCCCCACGGAATTTTACCTGCTGTTTCCCAATCCATCAGTTTTTCGCCTTTTTTTGTTCCCGAGGGAATAATAAAAAGTAACAACGAAAACAAAATAGCAACAGTTCCATCGTTGATAAACTCCGGGTGTTCAAATAATCTCTCCCACCCTGGAATTACAAAAGATTGAATATCAATTTCTGTTCTAAAAATCCAGAAAAAAATGAGTAACCCAAAAAGAATGGCTACTATTCTCTCTTCAGGCTTGAATTTACCAAGTTGTTTGTATTCTATTCTGAAATCCTGAATATCAATATTATCCCAACGCTGCTTTGGTTTGTACATCAGATAGATAAGTAACCAGGCTGCAAAAAACAACAGAATGGTTACCGGCAGCGCAAAAATAAACCAGGCGCCAAACGAAATTTCAGGCATCTCCGGAAAAATGATGGAAGAAATCCGAACCAGCGAAAGGTTTGGCGGCGTACCCACAAGTGTTGCAATTCCGCCGATTGAAGCAGAATACGCTACTGCAAGCAACAATCCAACCGAATATCTTTCCACTCTTTCTTTCCCCAGGCTTTCTTCAAGTTTCAGAATTATCGAAAACGCAATGGGAACCATCATCATGGCGGTTGCAGTATTCGACATCCACATAGATAAAATTGTGGTGGCCAGCATAAAACCCATCAGAATCCGTCCAGGACTCACGCCAAACAAAATCAGAATTCGCAATGCAATTCGCCGGTGAAGGTTCCAGCGTTCCATGGCAAAAGCCATTAAAAAACCACCAATAAAAAGAAAAATTACATGGTTGAAATAAAGCGCCGAAACTGTTTTCCCGTCTAATATACCAAAAAGCGGGAATAACACCACAGGAATTAAAGCAGTAATCGCAAGCGGAACAGCCTCTGTAATCCACCAAGCAGCCATTAATACAGCAATGGCAAAAGTGTAAGTTACATTTCGGTTACCCGGTTCGAGATCGGCAAAAAGGATGATTAGCAAACTGATAACCGGCGCTATTACAAGCATCCTGTTCTGAACAGTTTTCTGGTTTATATTCAATAGTTTACGCATGTAGCTAAGTGAGTTCCGATTTCTGATTTGGTAATATTAAAGCAACAATCTGCTAAATTTAATAAGTTTAATGATTTTTGGCGGGGTTGAAAATCAGTTTATTTTTAGTTAACTTGTTACTCAATTTAAAATTCACAATATGTATCACTACAAAGCAAAGGCAGAAAGGGTAATCGATGGCGATACCCTTGATGTAAACATCGATCTTGGATTTAAAATTACCACTGTACAACGAATCAGGCTGGCGCGGATTAACACCCCTGAAACGTACAACGTAAAAAAAGACACCGAAGAGTACCAGAAAGGGATGTCTGCGAAACAGTTTGTTGAACAACGGTTGGCAGCCAATAATAATCAGCTTTTAATCGAAACTGAAAAGGTAACCGAAAAATATGGACGTTACATCGGACCAGTCTGGTTTCCCGATTCAACAGTTTCGCTGAATGACGAACTTGTAGAGAAAGGACTGGCCGTTTATGTGGAATATTGAAAAAAGAAACATGCAGGTAATATTAGGCTCGGGTGGTGCAATTGGAGAAGATCTGGCAGGAGAGCTCAGAAGTTACACCAATAAAACCAGGTTATTCAGCAGAAAACCGGTAAAAATAAATGATGATGACGAACTGTTTCCAGGAAATCTGTTGAATGAAACTGATGTGGAAAACGCAGTAAAAGGATGCGAGGTGGCATATCTGACCGCAGGCATTCAATACAATGCAAAAATATGGCAACAACAGTGGCCCGTTATCATGCGAAATGTGATTTCGGCTTGCAAGAAATACAATGCAAAACTGGTTTTCTTCGATAATGTTTATATGTACCATCCCGATAAGCTAAACCCGATGACGGAGGAAACTGAGGTATTTCCGTCAAGTCAAAAGGGAAAAGTAAGGGCCAGCATTGCGCAGATGGTACTTGACAATATTCAATCGGGTGAATTGACTGCATTAATTGCCCGTGCAGCAGACTTTTACGGCCCGGGAATCAAAAACAGCTTATTTAATGAAGCTATTGTAAAACAATTAAAATCAGGAAAGAAAGCCAACTGGTTTGCTTCACTCAATCACCTTCATAATTTTACTTTTACTCCAGATGCTGCCAAAGCTACTGCCCTTTTAGGCAATACAGAAAGTGCTTTTAACCAGGTGTGGCATCTGCCAACTTCAAAGCCATTAACCGGAAAACAGTGGATTGAAACCGTTGCAGCTGAACTGGGTGTTAAACCAAAAATTCAGCTTGCAACAAAGCCTGTGATAAAAATAATGGGGTTATTTATACCTGTGATGAGAGAATCAGTTGAGATGCTTTATCAGTACGACCGTGACTATGTTTTCGACAGTTCAAAATTTGAAAAAGTCTTTGATTTAGCTCCGATTCCGATAGATATGGCAATAAAAAAAATCGTGGCAGCCGGTTGATGGAAATAAAACTTAAAATTTTTGTCAATGTAAAAACTATTCATATTTTTGCAGCCGAAAAAATAGAGGGATTTAACCTTTGTTCATTGAGAAAATAGTAAGGTGAGGTGGGTGAGTGGCTCAAACCAGCAGTTTGCTAAACTGCCGTACGGGAAACTGTACCGCGGGTTCGAATCCCGCCCTCACCGCTTTGAAATATTTTCGGGGTATAGCGCCCGCCTGAACGATGTAAGTCGGGCAGGCAGTCCGGTTAGCGCATCCCGATTTAGCATCGGAAGGGTCGCAGGTTCGACCCCCAAGATAAAAACCGGCAATTTGAAATATTACGGGGTATAGCGCAGTCCGGTTAGCGCACCTGCTTTGGGAGCAGGGGGTCGCAGGTTCGAATCCTGCTACCCCGACGGAAATGCAAAACCAAAAAACATTTAAAGCCTGTAAATCTTTTGATTTACAGGCTTTTTTGTTTATCAACACACCAAATTCCTTATCATTTTAAGTTTAACTTCCCAGTTATCTGGATATAAGCCTTTAAGTACTTTCTCAAATAATTGATAATTATTGTATAATTCCGTAAAGAAAAACCATTTCAACTTCTCATCAATTGCAGGGGTTGGATGTTTTTTATTAACTGTTACCAGTATTTCGCCTATTAAGTATTCCAAAACTTTTTGGTACAGTTTTTCTTTCGACCTGAAATAATAATTCAAGGACGAGTTATTTGTGCCCGACAATTCGGTGATTTTCCGGATTGTTGTTCCATAATATCCGTACAAAAGGAAGACCTCGCAGGCTGAATGAAATATTCTTTCCTCGGTGCTCAATTCTTTTTTTGTCATTTGTCTGTTTTCTGTAATTGTCAGTAATCAAAACTTTAAGGTTTCAAAATCTCAATTTGTCAGTCATAAATCCGAACCGAAGCACACTTAACTGATGGCTGAAGTACATATTGTAGTAATCGGCACCGTTATAATATTGCACAAACAGGCCAATATCTTCTAAAAAACGGGGATGATAGTAAAAGGTCAAACTGAAATCGAACCGGTTAAAATTCGTACTGCTCCAACTGTTGATGTTACCAAAATGCCAGGTTGTTTCAGCTTTTGCCGATATATTGGCTGCTTTATGTGTTTGCTTCTGGTTTTTATCTGAAAGTTTAAAAACGGAAAATGAATTATGCCAGCGCACATTGCTGTAAATTCCTTCCAGTTCTTCTGCCGACCAAATTTGAGGGTGTATTTCTAAAGATGTTCTAAAGAACCGATACGCATTCAACCGCTTACTGAAATTTGTTCTGATAATACCTGGTTCAAAAAAATTGGTTGAAAAATCCCCCGATTTTGTGTTCACATTTCCATCATCAAGAAAAAAAGGCTCCTCCTGTCCGTTGGAATGATGCGCAAAACGCCCGAAAACAGAGGTTGCTTTGGCGCTCCCTTCATTATTCAACTGGTAATACATCGTAATTTGAGGAACGTAACTGGGAGTTCGTACCGGAAACGATTCTTCCTGATACATCCGAATAATTATTTGCGGAGTTAATACGCCCATCAACCGGGAGTTCCTGCTTTGTCGCAAATAAAAATTCGGAATCACATTTCCTTCAAACCAGAGTGGTTCAATATTTCCAATGTCAGCTGGAAAAGTAATGTAGCTGTTTCCCTGGTTCACCTGTGAAATTAAGGTTAATTCAAATTTCTGAACGTTGCTATCCTGACTTTGGGCACTTCCGTAAATTAAGAGCAAACAAATGCCCGTGTAAACTACTTTCTTCATTTAAAAACTTTTTACAACTTGTTTTAGGTTTTACCTTCCTAAACTTTTGATACATTAGTTTTCTGTTTAGCACGCTTTTGGTGTTTTATAAATTTAATAACCAGAAACATGATTGTGACAAAAATTAACCCGGACACAAATAGTGAAGTGCTTATTGTTTCCTGAAAAAATGCAATAACTAACATCCCTGAGAAATACAGATACAGTGAATTGTATTCCTTCAGAATCATTTTTCCCCAATTGAATTTTTGGTGGTCAAAAGCCGTTTTTCTATGACGAAACGATGGTAGTAAGGCATTTACTTTTTGTTTGTAATCGATATATTTCTGTCCAAACCTTTTGGTCAGAAACTGTTCCTCGGCCTTTATAATCGAATAATAAATAAACACGAATACAGGAAAAATAACCAAGGTAAAAAAGCTTGAGTTGGCATAAATACCAAAACCAAAAAGAATGAGCAGATTTCCCAAATACATCGGGTTTCGGCAAGTGGAATAAATACCGCCTGTAACCAGATTATTCGCATTTATTTTTCTTATTAAACCTCCTCGTTCAATGTATTCAAGACCAATGGTTATCCCTCTGACTGCCATTCCTGAGAAGATAAACAAAAGGCCAGTTACATTGGCTGTTACTGAACTGTTTATCATTTCAGGTAAAGGCACAAAAACACCTGCATAAAGAAAGATAAACAGATAATTCCGATAATGAAAAATCCAGTTACCAAATTTTGATATCATGTTTTCAGCTTTTATTTTATACCTATAAAACCGGCAAAATTGTACCATTTAAAAAACACTTCATTGTTCTTAAAATGTGCATCTTCCAGCATCTTAATGTTTTCACTCACCTTGTATGGAACCAACACGTTTTCAAGCGCTTCCCTTTTTATTGCAATTTCCATTTCATTGTAATTATTGCGTCGTTTGAAATCGTAATAATAATTGATAAACCGGCGATTAAATTCGGCTGATTCACCCAACACTTTTTCCACCAGAATAATAATTCCACCCGGGTTTAGCTGATTGTAAACTGATTCTATGAGTTTAGCCCGGTTTAAAGGTCGAACGAATTGCAGTGTGAGACATAACACAACTACAGAGGCATTTGCAATTAAAACCTGACGATTCAAATCAGCAGTAAACAAATCAAAATTCCTTGTAACTCCGTTTTTTTCCAGATTGGCGGCGCATTTTTCAAGCATCTCCTGCGATTCATCTACTCCGACAAATTTCACTGTCGAATCAACAACCGAATCAAGTGTTAAAAAGGTTGTGCCGGTAGAACAACCCAAATCATAAATGGCTGTATCCGGTTTGGCAAAGTTTGTGGCAATTTCTGCGATCATCCGCTGAAATTCGGGATAATATGGAACCGAACGAACTACCATATCATCAAAAACATTCACAACTTTTGAATCGAAGGTAAAATCGGTAGATTTCATGGTTTCCGATTTAAAAATTACATCTGTGCTCATTTCAGTTTTTTTTTAAGAAATTTTTATTGAAATGCATTCTTTGTTAATTAATTCTATTCTTGTTCACATGTATATTATATCTACCTCTATGGATTTCTGTGAATCCAAATCAAAAGCAGCCTTTTTAAAAGTGGGTCTGTTGGTAATTTTCAAAGACTGAAAGTTTGAAAAACCGATACCTTCTTTTGGAAGAATTATGCCTTTTTCAATTTTACCATCTGCATCTTCATCGTGTAAAACATTTACTGCATATCTGCCAACCGGCAGATTTTCAAAAGTTACCGTTGACGTACCGTTTGCAATTTTTGCCGTTAGTTTTCGGTAGTACTTTTTATAATACTCATCCGGAAAAGAATCTTCGGTATCGTACAATGCGAACTGAACCACTCCTTTCGAGTTTCGTAAGTCTCTTACTTTCACCGTTAACGGGTAGGTTTTTTCTTTTCGATTTTGAAAGGAGGAGAACAGCACAAGGAATACGGATACCTGAATAATCAGAATTACTATTTTCATTTTCTTTTACTTATTTTTTCTTTAAGTGTATCAACCGCGTAATAAACCACAGGTACCAAAAACACCGTAAGGATTAACGACGAAATTAAACCGCCGATAATTACCCAGGCCAACCCGTTTTTCCACTCACTGGCAGTTCCCTGTGCAAGTGCAATGGGCATCATCCCTATGGCCATGGCCAGTGTGGTCATTAAAATTGGGCGCAGGCGTTCTTTCCCGGCAATAATCAGCGCTTCCTTAAAATATGTGCCCTGAGCTTTTAGCTGGTTGGTAAAATCCACAATCAGAATGGCATTTTTTGTTACCAGTCCCATGAGCATAATCAGCCCCAACAGTGCAAATAAAGTAATGTCGTTGGCTGTTAAATTAAGAGTCAGAAATGCACCAATGGCAGCTACAGGGATACCAAACAATGCCACAAACGGATAGATGAAACTATCGTACAAGGCTACCATAATCAGGTAAATAAGAATAAACGATATCAGCAGAACTGAGCCAAGTGCGCCAAAACTGTCGTTTTGCGTTTTAATATCGGCTCCCCAGGTGAGTTGCACGTCTTCGGGTAGCGGATGCGCATTGAGATAGGCTATCACATCATCGGCAAGTGTTCCCGACGGGCGGCCAAACGATTCGGCGGTAAGGGTTACCGAAGCCTGGCGGTCGAGGCGTTCGAGCAGCGAAGGTGAATTGTCCTGAACCACTTCGACAAATTGTGAAACTTCCACCGGAATGTTCATCGGATTTACGATGATGAGGTTTTGTACATCCTCAAAGTTTTTACGGTTGAAATCATCGAGCCAGATGCGCACCGGATATTCAGTTCCGTTTTCGGTGAGGGTGGCATCTTCATTTCCGGTAAACGCGGTTCGCAAATTCAACCCAACATACGCTGTGTTCAGACCCAGCCGCTGCATTTTATCATTATCCGGAATAACCTTGTACTCCGGATTTCCTTCCACCACCGAAAGCTGCACATTGTCGGCTCCGGGTATTTGCTTAATTACTGCCTGCAGTTCTTCTGATGCAGTCATTACTTCCGCGAGATTTGCGCCGCTGAGGGTAATTTTTATAGGCGCCGACTTGGGTAACAAACCAATCACTGCCATCGAAAAATTAATTCCGGCGAACTCCGATTCCAGCTCGTTTCGCAACTGTTTCATAAAAGCTTCGGTTTTAATATCCCGTTCACTTTCAGGTTTTAACTGAATGGTAAATTCCGATTTATTGGCCGAGCCAACTCCCAAACTCCCGATTCCGGTACTGGGGCCGGCAATGTTGCTAAACAGCGTAGCCACTTCGTCGTGCTGAAGTACATAGTTTTCAACCTGTTGCGAAATAATATTGTTTTGCTGTACTGTAATGGTTTTATCAAATTCAAGGTTTAACCTGAATTTTCCCTGGTCGCCGGTTGACATCATTTCTTTCCCGATAATACCCTGTTTCATCATTCCGGCAGTAAAAACCAGCAACAGAATAATGATTCCGGTAAATATGAGTTTATGGTTTAAAACCCATTGCAATTGTTTTCCATACCATTGAATAAATGTTTGGAGCTGGTGTTCGAACCACAGTAAAAAGCGGTTAAAAATGTTGGTGGGTTGCAAATCTTCTTTTTTACCGATTCGCGATGCCATCCAAGGAGTAAGAGTAAACCCAACCAGCAAACTGGTTAGTGTTGACGTGATTACCACCACTGAAAACTGTTTGAGCATGTCGGCAATAAAAACCTGCAGAAACAAAATCGGAAGGAAAACCACCACATCGACTAAAGTAATGGAGAGTGCGGAAAAACCGATTTCCATTCGCCCGTCCATTGAGGCGGCGCGTTTTTCTTTTCCCATGTCGAGGTGCCGCTGAATATTCTCCAAAATCACAATGGCATCGTCCACCAATATTCCGATAATCAGCGACATAGCCAGCAAAGTCATCAGGTTGAGCGTGTAACCCAGCAGCCACATTACTGCAAAAGCCGTTATCAGTGAAGTAGGGATGGAAACAAGTACGATTAATGAGTTCCGGTAACTTCTCAGAAAGAGCAACATTACAATCGACACAAGAATAACAGCGAGAATCAGGTCGAAAACCACCGATTCCACAGCCGCAATGGTATTGTCGGTTGAATCGTCGGCTACAATAAATTTAACTCCTGCCTCTTTGTTCTGCTCTTCAATGTGTTGCAGTTTTTCGCGCACCAGTTCCGACACATCCACGGCATTGGCATCGCCCTGTTTTTTAAGCAGCAAGCCAATTCCGTTGTTTCCGTTGTACCGGCTTACCGATGCAATCTCTTTTATACCGTCGGTAACTGTCGCAACATCTTTTACATACACCGGGCTTCCGGGAGAAGGCATGTCAATCTGCACATTCATAATATCAGTTACAGTGGCAAACTTGCCGGTTAAACGCACCGAATTATTCTCCTTTTCGGACTGGACTTTACCGGCAGGTAAATCGAGCCCGGAGCGGTTGATGGATTCAACCACCTGTAAAAGCGATATTTTGTAGAGTTTCAGTTTATCCTGGTCAACTTTAACCTGTATTTCACGTTCTTCGCCACCCAATAGCGTAATTTCGGCAACCCCTTTTAACTGCTGAATTTGCGGCAGAAAATCGTCTTTCATTTTCTGATAAAATGCTGTTTCTGAAAGGTTGCTTGTGGCGCTTATCGAAATAATGGGTAAATCGTTGGGCGAAACCTTGCTCATTACCGGACTTTGAATGTCGGCAGGTAAATCAGTTATAATATTGTCGATATAACGCTGCGCATCCTGCATGGCATTGTCAACATTGGTACCGTACTTCAGGTTGGCAATAATCACCGACGCGTTGGGCATCGACTTGGTTTCGAGATAATCAACCCCTTCAAGATTCGACAGGGCATCTTCAATTTTTCGCGAAACCGAGGTTTCCACTTCCTGCGGCTCGGCGCCCGGGTACATGGTTCTTATCACCACTACCGGCTGATTAAAATCGGGCAGCAGTTCGTAGCTCAGATTATTGTAGCCAATTATTCCAAGCAGTGCAAACACACTGAAAAGAACGATAATGAGCGATGGACGTTTTATTGAAATTTCTGTAATATTCATTTTTTGAATTATTTAAGCGTTACATTGGCGCCGTTAAAAAGGCTGATAAAACCGTTGGTTATCATTTCGTCTCCCTCGTTTAATCCTTCAGCCACCACTACTTTGTTTTCAATTCGTTCCGAAATTCTGATATCCTGCAACTGTGCTTTTCCGTTTTTTACCAGGTAAACCTGCGGCTTAATCGTGGTTCCCACCAAAGCTGAAGCAGGAATCGTAATTTGGGTTGAATCGCTTACGCCTTCCAACTCAACTTTGCCAAACATCCCCGATTTTATTTTTAAACCGGCTGTATTTTTCACCGAAAGCTGAACCGGATAACTGTTGCCCATGTTGGCTTTGCTGCCAACCATTATCGTTTTTCCTGTCAGCAAAATTTCAGGATACACATCGGCTGAAACCTGACAAAGCTGACCCATATTAAATTTGCTCAGACTGTTCTCAGGCACATTCACGGTAAACTTCAGGTTCGAAATATCGGTGATTTGCAGCAGCGGTATTCCGGGAGCGGCAAAAGCGCCTTCTTCGGTTAGTTTTGCGGTGACAATTCCGTTGAAAGGCGCACGAATAGTAGTTTTGCTGATTTGTTCCAGCAAAGTGGCTTTTTGTACCTGTGCCGATTTTAGTCCCAGTTCCGCCTTTTCGAGCTGAACGCCCTGGATGGCATCGGCTTTGGCCAGAATTGTAAATCGTTGCACATCTTTTTCCAATCCTTCAATTTGAATTTCAACGGTTTGCAACTGAAGTTTCAGCAATGAATTATCGAGTTGAATCAGGGTTTGTCCTTTTTGAACTGTGCTTCCCAAATCTACCGGAACAGCGGTAACTTTTCCCTGGATATCAGCACTTAATTTAGTTTCCATGTATGGTTCAAAATTGCCGGGGAAAATGGTCACATTCTCCGACCTTTCCGCTTTCACGGTAATGGTTTGAACCGAAACCGGTTTTTCCTTATCGTATTGAAAGACCCTTTTTTGTGCAGTTTCTTTATTGCTTTTCATTTTGTAAACAGTAAACGCAACAACAGCTAGTGCCAGAACGATATAAATTATCTTTTTTAACATGATGGTATTTTTTAGTTTTTTATTGAAATATTTCCAGTTAATTTTTTCAGTTCCAAATCGGCTTTCAGGTAGTCGATGATAGCGGTTAGCTGGTTTTGCTGCGCTTCGCGCAGTGCATTGTCGGCCAGTAAAATTTCAGTAAGACTGGACGTTCCCTGCTTTTGCTGCAAAACCATTTCGTCGTAAACCGTTTTTGCCAGGTCGATTTGGTTCGTGGTATTTTCGATGGTTTGTTGTGTAACAAATCTTTTGCGCGTGGCATTTTCAATCAACATGTTGTTTTGTTCGGCCACATTGTTCATTTGCAGCTCACTGTTTTGAATTTCAATTTTTTTCTGGTTGATTTTTCGTTTCGTTACTGTTCCGTTAAAAATCGGGACTGACAACTGCAATCCTGCAAAACTGACAGGGTAAAACTTTAGAAAATCATTGGGCTTTTCGTCGTACCCAAACCCGGCTTGCCCATAACTTCCGTACAACGAAACAGAAGGCAAACGCGAATTTTTCAGCGTACTCAGTTCGCTTGACAAAAGTTTATTTTGAGTTAATGCAATTTCCAAATCAATGGGCTGATTGAGCGAATATTCAGCAACCGACTGGTGTAAAATTTCTGTTTCAATCTCCAGTTTTTGCTGAATGGAAATTCCCATCGAAAATTTCAGGGCATTCATAACTTGGTCGAGGTTGCTTTTTACAAGTTCGCGTTGTGTGATTAATTGTTCCTTTTGCAGGGCAACTTTCGAAACATCGCTTTTTTTAATCATTAGCTGGCTGTGGAGCAACTCAAAGGTTTCGAGCAGTTTTTGGGTATTTTCCAGGTTCCCTTCAATAAATTGTTGCTGATGCACCAGAATTTGTGCATTGTAATACAGGTTCGAAATTTCAAAAAACACTTGTTCTTCGGTTTTTTTATACTGAAGTTCGCTCAACCCGGAAGCAATCTTTGTGGTCTGAATTGCCCCATATACCTGCGGATTATACAAAGGCATTGCCAGTTGAATATTTGCACTCATATTGTGCGGCACACCCATTTGCACTTCCTTGTACATTCCATCGGGGCCTCCAAATGCCGATTGGGGCATTAACTGGTAGGGCAACTCGGTAAAGTATTTATAATCGGCGCTCAAATTTACTTTCGGAAGTAAATTGGCTTTTGCTTCCTGCTCTCTTTCTGCACCCAGTTCGATGTTATTTCGGCCCATCTGCAGGTTTTTGTTGTACACCTGAGCGGTATCGATACATTGCTGCAACGACCAGGTTTGAGCCTTTCCCGAAAGAGAAAGACTCATTAATGCAAGTGAAAGCACCCATACAACAAGTATGTGAATATTCACCAACTTTTTGTTAAAAATTTTTTTCGTTTTCATTTTAATCGTTAATAGTTTTCAATGTTTTTAATTCAAGCATCATTTCGTTCAGGCGTTGTTCATCTTTCATCATATTCCTGAACCCAGATAGAATTCTGTTCACTAAAAATTTGGTTGATTCGTTCGTTTTGAAATTATTTTGTTTTTTCCCTTTGTCAATAATCCGGGTAAGGTATTCTTCAGCAATAAACCTGATTCTCAAAACTGAATGTTTGATACTTTCATCTCTTCTCATCAAACTTTTATCGAAAATTAACGACAGATAATACGGTTTTTGCAGAAACAGAAAATACAATCCTTTGAAAAGCAATTTAAGTTCGGATTCGGGATTTGATTTTTTTATTTCTATTTCCTTTACAAATTCAATAATATCAGTTTCAAATGCCAGCAGTAGAATGAGAATAATATCATCGTCTTTTAAAAGTTGATTGTATAGTTGATTTTTCTCTACTTTCAATTCTTTGGCAAGATTATGAATGGTAAGCTCTTCCAGTCCTGTGTTCAGGATAATTCGGGCTGCTTTGTCTATTATGTCCGACTTGTTTGTTTCCATGATAATTTACTTGCTTAAAACTTTATTAATTATCTGAATATGTGTTTTGCCTTTTTCCATTAAATTGAAACTGTGATTGCTCAATTCCCATTTTTTAACCAATAACCTGAATGAGCCCATCGCGATTAAAGCAAGACTTTTTTTATCAATGTCTGTTCTAATATTGTTCTCATTTTGCCCATTCAGAATAATAGCCTCGATGGTGTTTGTGTGAAGGGTTACAATTTCATTTATTTTGGATTTTAGTGTTTCATCATTATTGAAAATTTCTTCTGAAAAAATTACTGAAACCATTGAAGGTGTTTCAGAAAACAAATCCAACATCCTTGAAAACAGAAAATCCAACTTTTCGGTTGCTATGGCATCATAATTTTCCACAATCCTGGCAAGCATCTCTGCCATATCTTTAAGGCCATTCAGAACACCGAGTAATATTTCCGTTTTACTTTCAAAATGTCTGTAAATAGCAGGTTCTGAAATCCCAATTTCTTTCGAAATATTTTTAATGGTTAACCCTTGAATTCCCTTTTTACCAATAAGTTCAAGCGCTACCAGCAATATTTCCGTTTGTCTGTCTGTCTGATTATTCATCATGCATTAATTTCATTTTGAGCGAAGTTAGTTAATATTAACTAACTTCCAAAAATAAATTATATTTTAACATTTCTTAATCATTTTTTTTCGAAGTAGTTCACTGAAAGTGTTGAAAAATCGTAATAATTTCCCGGTTTCCATCCCTGTTTTTTAAAAATCTTTTTTAACTCCCAGTTTACGATACCATGGGCTACAACAACCGTTACTTCATGCGTGCTTGTATATTCTATTAACTTTTGTGAATAAACCCGGAGCTCCTTTTTGCGGTATTGGTAATTCTCTTTTTCCTTACCGTTTATTCCCATCATCCATGTTCCACGCGAAATGAGTAACCAAACTTTAACAGGCAGTTGAATCGCCGGAAACTTAACAATCGGGTTGTCGAGCTCAGCAAGAACACTGTCTGTTTTAATTACCGCGTCTTCCCCAAATATTATTGAAGCCGTTTCTGCCGCTCTTTTAATCGGACTGCAAAAAACGGTATCCACGGTTTCGAAGTTTTCAATTTTTCTTTTTATTTCGTTGGCATTGAAATTCCTGATTGGCGACCGATTGTATTGCTTTTTGTATAAATGCGCAGATTTTGAATTTCCCCAACCGGGGTTTTTAATGTCAACCTTAGCATGCCTGATTAAATATATTTTTGAGGGGGACTGACTTTTCCCCGGTAACATCAGCGCTGCAAAAAGCAAAAAAACAAAAATCCTGACCATGGTTAAAACTGGTAGTTTACAGAAAAATTAACAAGCTGATCTTCGTTACTGATTGCATAAGAAACATTTAGCGTGGCCATATCGAAGGGCGAAAACCAAAATCCAATGCCTGTGCCATTGTGCCAGCGTTTTGAGGTTTCACCTTCAAGCCAAACCCGTCCCGTGTCATTAAAGAGTAAAACCCCGATGGTACCATTCATAAGATAAGTTTGAAACTGTTTCATCCGTACCCTAATTTCAGCGTTTAAATAAAGGCTTGCATCCCCATAAAAACGGGTTTCTCGGTAAGCTCTTAAATTCTCTTTGTTTCCAAGTTTTGCCGCCTCGTGAAAAGCATAATTGCCAAAAAGTTTTTCACCACCTGCCCGAAGTGCATAAACAACCCGCGGCCTCTGTGAAAAACTCAGGTAGGTAATCCAATCACCCGAAAGTTTAAAAAAATCATCCGTTTGTTGATTAAGTCCGGCAAAATAACCGGCCTGTGTTTTTATTTGCGTTCCAAGGGTTGGAAATGCGGTACTTCCGGCAAATTCTTTTTCTGCTTTTCCATTTTGCCGGGTACCGGTATTTAAAATGTATTTAAAATAAATACCGGCATAAGAATGTGCCAACAAATCGTTCTCATTAAGGCCATTCGAGGGAAGAGATATAAACCTGGCTGGAGTTT
The DNA here is from genome assembly GCA_003516705.1 of Prolixibacteraceae bacterium. Lineage (GTDB taxonomy): Bacteria > Bacteroidota > Bacteroidia > Bacteroidales > Prolixibacteraceae > Draconibacterium. Next base: position 24,833 of record DPCJ01000115.1, read on the forward strand.
CCTCTGCATCTGCAAACAAATACCGGATTCCCGGGCCGGCTTTATGAACTTCATTGTTATCAATCCATTTTAAAAAATCCATTTGGGCAAAACTCCGTCTCATCTGCAAACGGTAAAAATAGATATTATGTTCATCTGAATTCCATGAGGTCTCATTACCCAAACCAAAAAAATTACCTGCATACCCACTTGAGTTGTAGCCAGCATTGAAATTAATTTGTACATGTCGAAGCGGATAACTGTTATATGCATTAAACAGGAGATTATAGGAATTAGTTGCCAATGCATAATTACCCATAATTTCGTATCTGCGTTTTTGGTAACGCGAATATTTGGTAAAAATTGGGCCTCCGCCAATATACATCCCATCGTCGGGATTATAGCCAGAATAAATTCCCGGATATACGATATCGTATTCAAAGTTTTTCCGATCGTATTTTAACAGTTCTTTATCAAATTTATTTTTTATTCTTCCCTGTGTTCCTTCACTAACTATTGTGTTTTTTTTGTCATAAAGGGATACACATTCCTGAACACCTAAGTTAAAGCCGACCACTTCATCATTATCTTCGCCTCCAATAATTTTTAATTTGATGTTCCTTGAACTGAATCCGAGCTTTTCAAACCGGTCATTTCCCTGCAATCCATACAGGTTGATTATTTTGGTTTCGTCTTGAATAAATTTCCGGTCAAAAAAACAATCTCCTCTTTCTCCGTTGTTTAATATTTTATACCCTCTTATTAGCAGAATTTCATCACCGTAAATAATTTCAAAAGAATCGTTTTTATTGGTTCCATATATGTTTACTTCTCTGGCAAGCGATAAGTATAATTTACGGGCCATCGTTTCCAGGTTATCCAGACGGCTTTTTAAAATCTTCCCTGTTTCCTTTCCGCAAATGGAGTAAACTTCAGGAGGGAAGGCCAGCATGGCTGAATCGATGTTACCATTACCAAGCAGAATTTTTAAGCTGTCAATTTGAGAAAGCCAGTCGCTCCAACTGCAATTAATTAAAAAAGTACGGTCGAAATAACGTGCGTTAAACGATTGTCCGTTTATGTTTTCTGTCATTTCGTCGAAACCCTGAATTTTTGGGAGCAACCATCTTCGCGCGCTTATCCAAGGTAATATCCCTTCATTTAAGAAGAAAGCCTGATCACGGTCGCGGGGTATCGGTTTATAAATTATTTTGCCGTTTTGTTCAATTCCAGCCCATCTCCACTGGTCATCGTGCCGATCCCAATCGTTGATAAGAACATCGAAAATACGGGCACGAATCACAGCATTTTTATCAATGGTATAATTGTGGTTTTTGGTAATATTCTCTACAAGGTCTTCGGTTGAAATAACATTTACAGGAATTCCGGTTCTTTCATTTATCCGGAAATCCTTATCTGGTCGTTCTTCAAAAAGAAAAAGTTGATTTGCCACATCGTTTCTGTAAATACCAAAACGCGGGTCATCTGGAACATAAAACATTTCGGGATTTGTTTGTAAAACCCGAGTCTGGCTGGCAAGCCTTGCCACAACAGGCGCTGCATAAGGGTTTGAAGCTGAAATCTGGTCTTGTACGATATCAACCGCAAAAGTATTTCGCAGCTCTTTTGGCAAGGCTCCATCCACATTTTTATCGACAGACCGAAGCACATATTGCGCACCACTGGCATCTTCAAGCCGCAACGAATAGGTTTGTTGCCCACCGCCACGTTTTATAATTTTCAGTCCTCCATTTTTACTCCCAATATCGAAAACCGGAAATTTCACCGGTGTTTCCCACACATCGCGGTAATTCTCACCCAGCCATTTGTATTTTGATTGCGAAATTTTGTACCGACTGCTGGCAATTTTGCTTACACTGTCGGGCAACAAAAGGTTTTCGGCTGTGCTTTTTTTTTCAAAAGAAAAAGTTTTATTGTAAATTATTTTGTTGAAAAGAACCTCCGTGCCACTGGAAAAAGTTACTGAACATTCGCCGTTGGCGTTAAAATCAAGCCGGGCAAAACCGGTTTGACTGGAGCCAAATTCGGCAAGATTTTTTCTCACATATTCCGGCTTGCCCCATGCACCGGAAATAACAAAATGCGACTTTTTATATTGAAAATACTGTAAATTGGCTTCACCTCCCGAAACATATAAAATATCAGGATATTTTTCAAGAATGGAAAGGACACCATTTCGGAATCCCCTGAAATCAGGATGTTGGTTGTCGATATTTGTACCAGGCAATTTTCTGAAGAAAGTTTTAGGAGTTTCAAGCAACCATTGTTTTAGCGAAAAATAACCACTTGTATTCCCAAAACTTTTTAATGAATGAGAACCTGCCAAAACAACATGTTTTGACGAATAATTCCGGCGAATGGCATCTTCAATCTGCAACAAAACATCGGATTGAGATTCGATGCCGCACTTGTTAAAACGCCTGTCGAATTTATGTACCCACCAATATGTATCGAGTAAAATTACTACTACATGTTCATCCAAAATAATTTCTTTTGGTCCCGGACAGGCAGCTTCAGGAAGATATACCGGCATTTCGAATTTCTCATGTAATTCAGTCTCCAACTGAATGAGGAACTCCTTCCCGTTACCCTTGCCATTCAACCATTCTGCCTTTCCTGGAGCAATTAAAATTGGAATTTCAGAATCAGTACTATAAACAGTCAATTGTGGGTTTCCTTTGCTATTGATGGTATTTCCGGTAAATAAACAGGCAATGCTGTTTGATTCGTTCAATTGTTTTTGCCATTCGGCCCACAAAGAACTGTCGTTGAGTGCATCGTTTGTGTTACCAGTAATAAGGATGCTGAAACAATCAGTCTGCTGCGCATATATATTGCTACCAAAGAATAATATTCCAATGAACAGGGAATAAATGAAAGTATATTTTAAACTTGTTTTTCCCATTCCTAAAAAACTTTTAACACAAGGAATTAATAGATGAATTCCATCACTTTAAATAAACACAAACAAAAACGCGGCAACGGTGATTATCAGTCCAACCATAAAAACATTGTAAGCCCAGCGAAGCAATTTGTATTTTCTTGCCAAAACTATCCCGAGCGAATATTGGTCTTTTGTGAGTGTTGAATACAAATACGGATTGTTGTCAATCATCTCACTTATCGCCTTCTCGTAATCTTCAGGTCTCATTTGATAAAAATTTCCAAAAAACAGCAAGTTCACTTTCTGCTGCTGAATATCGTCTTTTGTGAATTTTCTTTTTGAAATATATGGACGTGTTGAAAGTATGGCCAGCACAATTGTTGATAAACTAAACAAAATGAAAATGACGGTGGGAATGATAATCGTTGACTCTTGTTTAAACTTACTCACCAGTGTAACCAGGGCAATCGAGATTATTATCCCGTTGAGTGAAATTAGAATATTCGATTTATTATCAGCAATCTGACTCAGGTTGATTTGGTTCCGGGCGGTGAGTTTAAACATAGAATCAACGCCGCGTGAATATGTTTTGGAGGAAATAGCCTTTTCTTCACGTTTTTTAATCTTTTCTTTTAATTGTTCCAAATTTTTGGCTTTTGTTTCGTTGAGTGTGCTTTTGCAATAACCAGTGTAGAAAGAATGTTCTTCAAAAAACTGAACTGATTTTTTTTGGAATTCAGCCTTGCTCATTTTCCGGATTCCAGCATTTTTTTGTTCCTGAAATAATTTCGTAGCCAGTTCGAAATAATTTTCTTGTCCCAAATGCATGAGGTCGGCATCGCACAAAACTTTTTCCGTTAAACAACCTGCATTTTGAGGATAAGTGGTGGCTAAAATACACGCACTAACTTTAGTTCTGAATTCAGAATCAACATTTTGTTGCGTTAGAAAATTGTCGGCTATTTTGGCACTTTCTGCTTCGTGCCCCTGATAAGTCTTTACATATCCCGTATCGTGAAACCAGGCAGCAATGCGCAAAACAACCATTTCTTCCTCAGAAAGTCTTTCGCCGGTGCCAATTAAAACGGCATTTTCAACAACATTTTTTGTATGTTCCAGCGTATGATAGAAGTATTTTTCTGGTGTTTCCTTTTGTAATAGATTGGCAACAAATACCGCTGCATCATTAAGAATTGTTTCATTTGTTTTCATCATGATATTAATTAAAATTTTTCATGCTCTCTTCATTCAAAATATAAATTGAAAGTGTTTGGTTATACCCTTTAACCATTACTGGTTGCTGAGGGATAAAAACTACTTTTCCTTCAGACTCAAGCTGGTTAAATACCTGTTCCGAAATAGTTAACTGAGCATTGTAAGTTTTGTTGAGTTGTTCGATTCTTGACGCGATAATAACAACACTCCCTGTAATTGAATATTGTTTACGTATGGAAGAGCCAATGTTACCAATTACCGCTTGTCCGTAATGCAACCCAATTCCAATCCTTGTTTTTGGAATATTTCCTGCTTCATTTTCGCTTTTTACTTTTTCAATTATTTGCATGGCGGCTATTACGGCGTTTTGCGAAATATTACCAGCGGGCACGGGAGCACCAAAAGTTGCCATAAATCCATCGCCCAAAAACTGGTTGATTACCCCATTGTGTGTTTGCACAATGTCAATCATAAAATAAAAGAGTTTATTCAGATAGTTTACCACTTCTTCCGGAGCATGGCTTTCAACATAAGGGGTAAAATCGCGGATGTCGAGAAACATAACACAAACCATTTTCCGGGCACCGGATAGTTCATCCTTTTTCGCGAGGATACTCGCTGCAATCTGTGGTGAAATTTGCTGCCCAAACAGGTCGATAATTTCATTTTTCTCCTTAACGCTTTTCCAGGAAATTATCATTTTCTTTTTAATTAGATTGGCTACAAAACCAGCTGCAATCCCCGAGGTTATCAAAATTACACCCTGCCCCAGGTATTGCATCCCGGTTAAATCAGGGTGAAAGCGGTCAACCGGCACATTACTAAATTGGCTCGAATAATAAATTGAAATTGCAATAAATTCGAAAGCAGCCAAAATTCCGGTAAACACAGATAATTTCGTATCGAGGCGCAAAGTGGACAGAACAATAAAAATAAAATAGGTGAGAGTTGCCGGAGACTGCAGGATTACCGTTTGATGGGTATATTCCAAAATAAAAATGAACAAAACTGAGAGCAGGCTGATTTCCGAAAAAACATTGAGATAGGCAAAAACATAACGGTACTTTATAAACAATAAAATTCTTTTCCCTAAAAAATAGTGAATAAGAGTCTCGTAAAAAATAATTATAACGGTAAAAATTAAAATGGCATAAAGTGCAATCCGGGTGTTGAACAACGCAAAATATTGTTCGTTGTAGAAAAGATAAATAACAATCAGAAGAAAAGCTTCAAATGCCAAAAGCCCAATTAGCAGTAATGCCCGTAATCGTTCGCTTTTCGAAATCTCAATATTGAATAACTCATTAACAGATAATGTTTCTTTCATCTTATTTATGAATTACAATTTTCTTATCATTCTGAAATTGTATGTTTTTATACAGTATGACAAAGTTTGTTAATATTAACTAACATACAAAATTATTTATATTATTTTTTTCATCTATTCCATTTTATAACGAACTGATTGCAAGTAAGGCTACGATGTATTACTATTTTAAATTTGTAGAATCTCGAATTTATTGTGATATAAAATAAAAATCATTTAAAAGCTCATTTCAGCCCTGAACCGAATACCACCCTTATCAGCAAATCCGCTACCAACGTATGTGTTAGTTAATTGGCGTACATATTCAATACGCAAAACTTTAAAAATATTGGTTATACCAAACCCAATCTCAGCATAGGGTTTGTTTGATTCGTTAGAATAATATGAGGGCAAATCGAATACAGGTTGATAGGAGTTATTCAATTCCCCAATGTGACCCTTGAAAGAAACAATCTCATACAATTTTAATTTTCTAACCAGTGGAGCCCTGTTTAATAAAACACCTCCTCCGTTAACGTAGAGGTGTGCATTGGTATATAAATTATGTGCGAAAGATGCAAAATGCAATAAGTTAAACCGATCTTTGGAATACCCAAGAGACATGGAACCTACTGGCTGGTCCAATAAGTCGTAAGGCGCATCACCCATTAAATAACCGCCATTCAGCATATAATTCATAAATACCTGGCCTCTTGTTAACCTCCCTTGAACAGAACCATGAAACTGAGCGTATAATCCTGCATTTTTAATCTTTTGACCGGGCAATAACGTTTGTCCAATGTCGAAACTCATATGTACTACTGGTATGTTGCCAATATAGTAAATGCGGTCGAAGTAAAATTTATCGTAAGGCTGCCCGAAAGCAAACCGGAGGTCCATTAATACACCGTAGTTTTTATAATGCTCATATTCCGTGTTATTCCGTATAAACCGCACCGCCTGGGTATTTGTACTTGACAACAAATACGGAGATACTTCCAAATGATTACCATTCAATGCATTATACTCAATTCTGATTTCAAAACTTTCTTCTTCTTTTAAATATGGATTCTCTTCCCTGCTAGTGAACAAAGAAATAAAATTACCTGTGCCTTTGCTGTTGGGATTATATTTTATAAACCGGAGGAATTTTTCCTGTGAAACCAAATTGTAGTCATTAGAATAGTTAAAACGGAGAATAAATTTATCCATTGTTTGCGGTTGATATACCAAGTTTGTTCCATATTTGAATTCTCTATTTCTGGTGCCATAACCTACAAAACCTCCAATAGAAAAATATCTAAACATTTTTTCACTGGTTCGTATTGGGATTGCGATGCGTTCACCTTCAATGGTATTGGTACTATATAAATCATATACGGGCCCGATATCTATTATACCTTTATTAAAATAACTTGTTAATACCATTCCCCCGATTTTGTCAATACCCTTAACGACTTCATGTTCTTTTATTTTATCGACACGAGAATAAGCATTTGCCAAAGATGAATCGAAGGCAAATTCGGGTCGCTGTTTCCATTCACGAGCCTTTATTCCATTTAGGCCTTCTGAGGCAGAGTATTGAATATACTTATTGATTAGCCAATTCCCTTTTTCTATATTATCTATTCGTTTAGAGCTGTAATTTGAAGCAGAATCTTTATTTGACGTTAATGACAGGTTTACCCCAATATTTTGTGAGTTGTAAAACCAGTTACCGTCTGGAAGTTTTTTGTAACTAACCTGTCCTTTAAATCCATTTACAAAGTTTAGGTTGGCTTTTAGATTGATGTAAACATCAATAGCAGTTAATGCAAAACTCCCGTCTTCTATCGTGAAATGCCCCGTAAAAAAAGGATCATATTTGTTTTTTGGGGCGAATGAAAAATGATAATATTGGTTATTGTCGATCATAATACTGTCGTCAAGGTACAGATTGTAATGCAACAGGGCTGAATTGTTCAACGGTGAAATGAATCCACGATCCATTATATATATCTGATCTTTGTAGAAATCCAAATCCACAACAACTTTATCTACAATCATGCTCTCAATAGTTTGGTTTAATCTTGGGAAAATGCCATCCTTTTTGCTATAAACAACATTAACACTGTCGTTCGAAATAATTCGGGCTTGTTCGGAAAGGTACACCGGCGAAAATCGTAGTTTTTGATTGTCCGATTCTATTGTCACATCATCTAAATTACCCAACGACCGGATTATCTTTGAAAAGGTATCTACTGCGACATATACTGTTTTAGTTTCCAGTATCTTATATTCATTTACTCTTTTAATATTTTCTTTATTCTCATTTTTATGATTCAGAATTTGCTCAAACAACTCTTTTGCGCGCGAAATTTCGGGTTTTACCTGAACTTCGCCCAGCTCTTTGACATTCTCAATCAACGAAACTGAGATCGGCATTTTAGTTCCATTTTCAATTTTAATCTCCTTTTGAAAGTAGCCAACTGACGAAAAGCAAAGTGTATCTTTTTTCACTAACGGTAATTTGAAATCACCGTTCATATCTGAAATCGTCCCCTGATTTGTTCCTTTAAACCAGATGTTTACAAATGGAATCGGTTCATTTGTTTTTTCATCGTACACATTTCCTGTAATTTCTTGTGCACTAACACTAAGAGCATAAAATGTAATAAAAAAAAGTACAAATATTTTATAATTCATTATAATTCAATAATCTGCTATTACTTTTTTCCCGATTTTATTAGCCAATACAAACCTTTCACACCTATTTTTATGTCATCAAGTCGAAATAGTACAAAGATTTTTTCAATATAAGCCAGCAAACCCCATCCCACGGCGAGGTAAAACATCCATGTATAAAAGCCGAAAACAAAAAGTATAAAAAAGAAGATACTTTGGACATAACCTGCCGAAACTGCTGAGTACAAATGCAAACCCGGAATTTTTCCAAAGCGGTAGAAAGAAACAAAATAGCTAAGAATGAATACACTGAGGAAAAGATACAAAAACCATGCGTGAGGTTCGATATCCACCCATTTAAAAATGAACAAACCAAGAATTGCCATTGCGTATGTACAAATATCGGCGAGGTTGTCCAATGCTGCGCCAAAATTGGTTTGCAATTTGAAATATCGGGCAATATTACCGTCGAGTGCGTCGCTTATTAAACTTATACACAATAATACCACAAACCAACTTTCACGACCGGTGAGTGCCATGAAAAGGATAACAGGAAATACTAAAAGACGGTATAAACTGATGAAGTTAGGAACGTTTAAAACACTTTCCCCTTTTATAATTATTTTTTTCATTTTTATTTTTTTAGAAAACTAAACACAAGAATCAAGACAAGAACATAGTATCAAATATTAAAGTGCTGAAATCATCGCCCCTTTTTCTTTTTGTGCAGCAAGGTTTTCGATAAAATATTCCAGCATTTTGTAAACTGAATTTTCACTTACTTCGTGACCAGCAGCCATAAGTATATTGTCTAAGTTTTTAGTGTCGAACAGCAAATTCGTGTCAATGTAATTTTCGGTAAAAGTCATGCCTGCGGCAATTATTCGTTCCAATGCGTTCATTTCTTCGCGTTCTAACTGTCTTTCAGGAACAATATTTATAGGTAATAACTCGCTAATGCTTTTTATGATATGAATGTTTTTTATCTGATTTTTGGCAATGAAATTCATTATTGTCGGTACATATTTGACTTCCACCGTCCGTATTAGATAATTCACAACCGTGTCGATTGGAATTAAATTCTGGGTTGACGTGGGACTAACATGTACCCGCACTGTTTGATTAGGGTGACGAAACGCCAAACTGTGCATCCGTTTTGCAAAATCGAAAATTCCGTAATCGGTTTTTGTTACACCTGTTTTATTATCGCCAACCACTTGTGACAAACGAATAACATGTCCGTTCATCGCATCTTTTTCTATGTGTTCTTTGACAATATTCTCGGCAATGCGCTTCGATTGTTCATAATAATTTCGAAAGTTTTCAATGCCTTCGTTAGGGTAGAATTTCTCCTCGAAACGTCCTGTAAATCTTCCGCAAGAATAAGCCGTTCCGATAAAAAAGAAGCGCGAATTTTCAGTTGCATATTTCGAAAATACATTTAATGAGTTTTCGGTACCCCCAACATTGGTTCCAAATATCTCGTCTTTCGATTTTAAATCGAATTTCAAACTAGCTGCAAAATGGAAGTAGTCCACATCTCCGCTAAATATTTTCTCCAACTCTTTCGATGGAATCAAAAAATCTTTATGTAATAGCGAGTAGGCAAATACTTTCAGGTTTGTGGTATTTACATACGCTCCATCATTAATTTCAGTTAGAGCTTCTTCCATTCTTTCCTTTGGCGAAGATTTTACACCTGGTCGAACCAAGGCAATAACTTTATACTTCAGCTCTAATAATTTATAGATGAAATTGGAAGCTACATAACCATTTGCTCCATTGATAATAATTGTTTTCATAATGTTTTTTTGTAGTCTGTTAATAAAATATCAGCTTATAGAAAAAGCACCAAAACCATCACCACGTTTAACGGAATAGTGAGGTTATCAGAGCCGCGCCAGCTAATCAATTCAGCTAGTGTCCCAGTTAAGGCTATTATAAAAGCCAAGAGAAATGTTTTTAAATCGAAAACTTTAAAATGAAAATAAAATGCAATTATGCTGATAATAAAACTGGATGTAAAAAACGCTCCCGAACCCAAATATGTTTTTGTCAATTTGCGACCGAAAACATTTATTTTTCCGTTATAATTCTCAATATTAGCACCTAGTACTGCTGCCATCGGGTCGCTGATTGCAAGTATTAACATGGGTAGAATAAATACAAACTTATTGTCAGATAAATCAGAAATTAGAAATGTGATATAAATCGAGAGCGGCAATAAATAACTCCCCATCGATTTACGCTTGATGTCATGAATTGATTTTAATTGTTTAATCTGATGCGTAATAAGAAGTACAGCAAAAAATACGCTCGCCAAGATTAACACGTACCAGTGCGATGAAAAAATATAGGGAAATGGGACTACTGCAAGTGTTGCGGTAAAGTGTGCAAATTTCCGTGTGAATTCGCCTTTAACTTTGAGGCGCCTATAGTTTAATTCGTTGAAAATCAATAAAAGGCTGATTCCAACCAAATAAACAAATGAAAGTATAATTGTATTTACCATTTCATTTTTTTTAAAAGTTTAAAACATACATACTGAATCCAACCCAGGCTCCCGCAGCAATTAAGCTGTCGAACCTGTCTAGAAAACCTCCATGTCCGGGAATCAAGTTGCTGTAATCTTTCACGTAAAATTTTCGCTTGTAAAACGAGGCTGCCAAATCGCCCGTAAAAGCAAAAAAAACCACGCCCAGGCTAATTGTAATTGTTTTTAAATTTGGTTCTGAAAAAAGATTTCTAAGAAGGAAAGAGCTTGTAAAAGCAATTAATCCGCCGCCAATTAAACCGCCCAAAGTTTTATTTGGACTGATTTTTGGGAATAGTTTCTTGCGCCCAAAAAGTTGCCCCGTAATCTGACTAAAACTGTCGAAAATAGAGAGTACGATGAATGAAAACAGGATTAGCTCTTTTTGCAAGGTGCCGAAGAGCAAAAAACCTGTTGAAAGAGTTCCGTAAACAATGAGCGAAAGAAGGTAAAACCCTTTGTTGAGATAACCCGACTTTTGGAACAATCGGAACATTTCAACTAATCCCACGCCAATTATTAGTAATGTTAAATAACGAAATACAAGCGGATTGATGACAATGCTAAAAAACAGGATGTTGATGATAATGAAATACACCCCAAATTTAGTGTAGCTTTTTTGTGCAATCTTAGAATCCTTTTTTCGGTTGATGATATAGAATCCTATCCCTCCCAGAAGAAAATAAATCAGAATTATATAGTAAATCGTTTGTATCATATTAAATATCTTGTTGTTTCGTTTAACCCATAATCATTAAAATTCCCAACACTATCATCACGGCGGCATACAAATACCTCACTTCATTTTCCGATTTATCGGTTTTTATTTTCGATAGGAATTTGGGGCCAATTACGGCTCCAATCATAGAACCAACAGTTAGGAAACAAACCAAGGTAAAGTCGATTTTCCCAATTAAGAAGTGTGCCCCAACGGCAAAAATGGTATTGCTTAAAACCACTAGCAACGAAGTCCCAATTACCAGCTTCAAGGGCAATCGCAAGGCGAAAAGTCCTGTAAGAACCGGTGCTGTTCCGCTTGTTCCAAATGTCCCGGCTATTACTCCAGCAAAAAATCCGAAAAATGAACTCTGTATATTTCTCGAAAATCCAGTCAATGTCTTTCTTTCCGCTTTGATGTTTTCTGCACGGTTCTTACTCCATGTAGTCACAACAAGATTTAATGCTATAATTATGGAATAAATTCCGAAACTGATTTTTAGTTGGTCGGCGGTTATAATGCTTGTAATTGATACGCCAATTAACGTCCCGAAAATCCCGGCAAGCCCAAACTTCAGACCCACCTTAAAATCGATATTTCCTTTGTGGAAATGCCCCAATGAGCCAACAACGCAAATAGGCAAAGTTGCCACTAGCGAAGTAATAACCGCAGTTTGTGTCGGGACTCCAATCAGCAGCGTAAGAACGGGCAAAAAGAAAAATCCTCCACCACCGCCCAAAAAAGTGCCGGATAAACCAATTATCAAACCTGCCAATGGCAAGATGTAGTAAATGTTTTGTATTTCAGAAAATTCAAACATCAGTTATTTGTTCCTATTCGTTTACTCGTTTTAACTCAACATTTCCCAGTGCGTGTCGCATAGTTGCATATTGTAGTATTCCCCCCTCATAGAAGTACCTGTTAAGCACCCTTCCTTTTTCGTCTTTAATAATGTATGTATGCTCTTCCTCCGGAGCTATTTGTCTCATTTCAGCATTCCTCTCTTTAAATATTCTTGTCGTTACTTTGGGTTCATTGAAGTATATTAAACTACCACTATAAGTGATTGAATCGTTAATAATTGTTGTATCGCCATCAACTATAAGCTTATATAACCCCTTCTCGTATTTAATCGATATGGTAGAATTTAATTTTCCGTTTTTATATGTTTCAACATGTGCGTTTTGCAGAACTCCCTGATTGTAAACCGTACTCTGAACGTATTTAACATGAAAGGAAAAAAGAAGATTAACTTTTATCTCGGTTATTGCATTAATATTTATATTTCCGTTATTGCTTGTTTGAGTAACAGCAAACTCACCAATATTTTCACCTAACATGTGAATGCTATATTTGGTAGCTAATTCCTCAGGTTTTCCTGAAACGGAGGTGAAAAAGAAAATGCCAAGAAAAAGGCCCAAAATGGTTTTAACTTTTCTATTCCTTATTTTATCTGAAAATCCAATTCTTTCATATTTAAACTTGAGGAGTGAATTGTCTCTCCATATTTTGCGGTTATTTTTCATTATGTTCCTCTTTTTAATCATGGTACTTAAAAGTTATTTTTAGTATAGAATTGCGTTTATTTCTGAATAAAATCATTACTGCTTAAAATTAACTTACGCAGAAGTTAGTTAATATTAACTAACGCAATATTGCCAAAAAAAACTCACCTCATGTAGTGAGCCTATCTAACTAATACCCTTCATAATAATTTCGCCTGCATTGTTGGCCGGGGCGCTTTTACCACTAGAATCCGTGCAACCTGAGTTGAATGATTATAAATACAATGCACAATATCTTTTGGGCTTTCAACCAACACATCGGCGTTTATCTGTACTTTCTCTTCTCCAACAAGTATTTCAGGAGTTCCCTCCAAAACATAGAAGAAAACATCAACCGGTGTAATGTGTGGTTTTAAAGCCTCGCCCGGGAGTAAGATTATGTGCATGGCTTGTGCCGATTCTTTATCGTACAATTTTCTGATATTCACTTTGTGCGGGGTCTCCTCAACCAATTTCTCTGATAACTTATTAATATTCATAGTCTTTAATTGATTTATGGTACAAGTAATGTTTTTATAGTGTTTGAAAGTTCATTTCCCTTCTTTTCCAGGCTGAATGAATAGTTCGACATACTCCACTGTTTCACAAACATGCGCAACGAACCTAAAATCATAGTGGCAAGATGCGAAGCTTCAATATCGTTCCTTATTTCACCTTTCTGCTGACCATCTTTAATAATTGTGGTTAAACTCGCTATGTTCAGGTTCATAATTTCGGCCACCTTCGTACTCAACTCCTTTTCGTTTCTGAAAATTTCTTCCGAAAAAATCACTGCCACCAGCGAAGGTGTATTTGTAAATTTTCTGAAATGGGTTACAAATAGTTTTTCAATCCTGACAAGTGCATTTTCATTGGAGTTTAACTGATTAGAAAAAAGCTGTTCGGTGTTTCGTTTGAAGAAATCGAGGATGGCAAGTAAAATCTGGATTTTATTTTCGTAGTGCCTGTAAATAGCAGACTCAGCAAATCCAATTCTTTTTGCCAGGTTTTTTATGGTTAACGATTGTATTCCACTTTCAGTTATCAATGCCAGCGAAACATTAATAATTTCCTGCTGGCGTTCTGTAATTTCTGTACTCATAAAAATATACTAATGTGAGTGAATATTCACACGCAAAGAAAAACAAATATTTTCAACAACACAAATATTTTAAAAAAATTATCCTGCCTGTAAATTTGCTTTACAGGCAGGATGATTATGGGAGAATCCGGCTAACCTTTGATAAAGCTACTTCCCAATTTCATTTTCTTGAATTACACGAATATGCACAGCAACCTCTGCCATTGTTGTTGTCCAGACTAAGCTTTCGTTTTTACGGAGATAGGTAAGTAACTCGCGATGTGCGGAAAGCGATACATCTAATGAATGCTCTCCTCCCACCCCATGAAACAGAAATACAAGAAGTGCATTTGATTCTTTTGCCTTTTCAACCATTTTTATCAGCTCGTCACCATTCTCACCACTAATCATAAATTTGAATGATTTATTCGTGGTATTACCGGGTTGGAGCTTTCTTGTATTTCAAAAATTTGCTTGCCCACGGAATAAAATATTTGAAATTAGGGGCATCGGTATGCCCGCCATCGTGCTGTCTCCAGGCAAGTTCGCCATCAAGCAAACCCGAATTTACGGGTGGCATTTCCTCTTTCATGTAATCGTTTGAAACTCCGAGATCACTAACTACCAATAACTTAAAAGCCGGTCCTGCTGCAATTGCAGCCATATAACTTCCTTTCTGGTCGAGCCATTTTGCATCGCCCTGTTCCGGGATACCATAACTGATAAATGTAAGTCGAGGTGCGCAGAGTGCAATCAACTGGTGCGAATCGACACCAAGATCGCACCCGGTTTTTCTACCAAATGACGATTCTTCAGCTCCGTATTTCATATAGTTTCCGGCCATCCAGTAATATTCGCCACCGGAAAGACTTTCAACTGCTTCGCCAAAAACACGACGGTGCAAAGTTGCTCCTCCTTTTCCTGATGAACCAATTAACCCAACGGCAAAACGGGGTTCCAGAGCAAGTGTAACCAATGCAGCCTTACCATAGCGGGAAACACCCTCAATTCCTACTTTTTTTGAATCCACAAGTTTGTCGGTTTCCAGATAATCAAGTGCACGCGCTGCTCCCCAAGCCCAGGCCCTGAGTGCGCCCCAGTCGTCGGGTTTACGGGGTTGTCCTTTATTTACCAGCCCAATGATTCCACGGGTAAGCCCGGCGCCATTGTCAGCCTGAATGCTATTCGGGTCGATAGTAACATAAGCCCAACCGGCAGCAAGAAGCTGTTCGGTTGGCGAAGGATCACCCGAACGTGGCTGACCAAACATAAACGGATTATCGCGTTTGAGAGGCTGGTAGGCAGGGTACTTTTCAAAAACTCCCTTTAGTTCGGGATTCTCTTTCACCAGCAAATCTTTAAATACCTTGTTGATGGTGTTCATGTTTTCTTCTGAAGGTTGCGCAGGCGATGGAAATGAAGGTCGTCCAAACATCATCAGTACGGGTACAGGCCCTTTTACGTTGAGCGGAACCACAAGCATCATTTCAATTTTCACATCAATCAGCGGATACGCGCTGTTATCCACATATCCGGTTATTTTTTTTGCCACAACCGGTGTCCATCCTATAAATTCATAATCGGTAATTTCAACTTTCCAGTTTACCTGTGGAATATTTTCAGGTAACCGCCCGTAAATTTCTCTTTCAATATCTTCCACAATTTCGGGTCGGCGCTTTTTCCACCACATTTCCGGGGTAGAAACTTTTTCACCACTTTTGGTGGTCAGCAAATCAGGCAACTTCGGACAAGGATTTGCCAGCGATTCATCATAATTGGCATGATTCGGAGCTGATTCGTTACCACTGGGCCCGGGTCTTAGCGTTTTAATACCCAACTGCTGCATCATATTTTCCTGATCCTGCTGCTGTGTAAATGTAACTAATGCAGGATATTGATTATTCTGTGCTTTTAGAATTAAGGACATAATTATTAAAACAAGTACAAACAAAAATTGAATCAGATTTTTCATTTCGGTACACTTTAAGGTATGTATAGTGCTGCAAGTTATAATTGTTTTGAATTATCGGATTATAGAATTTAAGCACTTCGTAATACAATTTTAACCACAACTCAATTCTAATCAGTAAAAACGAAACTACTTATTAACTCCCTCACAGGAATGAAAAAGGAGCTGCAACTTTTGGTTACAGCTCCTTTTCATTAATCAGTATAATTTGCTTTATGCTTTTTCCAATTTCAGCGTTTCCGTTGGCTGATCACAAACTTCGGTTGGACCGAAATATTGTATCGGACCCGGGTAAACATAGTCAGTTTTATAGGCCCACTCACCTCTTTTCGACAGGAAATATTTAAATGGCGCACCATCGAGTTTTACAAGCGCTTTCTGAATTACCGGTTTCATGTGCCCATGACGTTTTTCCATATTCATCATCATCGTAATCGGAACACCGCCTGCAATCCATTCGTTAGCAGGAGAAGTGAGGTTACGCACCGATGACATGTATCCGGTTTTTCCCGAAGCTACAAGTACAGCTGCTGTGTAACCCAGCGAGTAGCAATAATCAGCATCGAAATTCGAAGGAGCTGCACAACGCCCTTCATATCCAAAGAAGTGGTACTGAGCACCGAATTTCCCTGAATATTCGCCAGCTAATTTCATTTCATCAAGTTTTGTTTTAACCATTTCGCCAAGCAGTTTTTCAGTTTCAATCAGCGAAACCTGTACGTTTCCGTGTGGGTCGCGATCGAGTGTAAGCTGCGTGGCAATGCCCGCTGGTAGCGATTTAAACACAACTGCCGATTCTTTTGAAATCTTTTCGGCCACCCACTCAAGCCGATAGCTTTTCTTTACATTCTGGAATATTTCGGCTGTTTTTGTTCCTTCAGCAAGTAAATCGTTAAGTTCACTAATCAGCTTTTTCATTTCAGGGACAAATTCCACCAAACCTTCCGGAATCAATGCAACTCCGAAATTATCGCCACGAGCGGCACGATTGGCAACTACTTCAGCCATGTATTCCACAATTTCTGAAAGTGTTTCTTTCTTTTCGGCTACTTCTTCCGAAATCAGGCAGATGTTAGGCTGTGTTTTAAGCGCGCATTCCAAACCGATATGCGAAGCCGAACGCCCCATTAGTTTGATAAAGTGCCAGTATTTTTTGGCAGAATTGGCATCACGCTGGATGTTCCCAATCAACTCTGAATAAACTTTTGTTGCAGTGTCGAAACCAAAAGAGGTTTCAATCATTTCATTTTTAAGGTCGCCATCAATTGTTTTTGGACAGCCAATTACCTGAACACCTGTATTTTTTGCTGCATAATACTCGGCAAGTACACAGGCATTTGTATTTGAATCGTCGCCACCAATTATCACCAACGCATTCAACGAAAGATCTTTGGCAATCTCCAAAGCTTTTTCAAACTGTTCTTCTTCTTCGAGTTTTGTACGGCCCGAACCGATAATGTCAAAACCACCGGTATTGCGGTATTCATCAACAATTTCAGCTGTCAGCTCAACATACTCGTGCTTTACCAAACCACCAGGGCCACCCAGAAAACCAAACAATTTGCTGTGGGGGTGAATGCGTTTGATACCATCGAAAATTCCGGAAATCACATTGTGCCCACCCGGAGCCTGACCGCCTGATAAAATAACACCCACATTTACAGGTGCAAATTCATTTTTTGTTGATCCTTCCTCAAAAGCGATTAACGGCATACCGTAAGTATTCGGAAAGAGTTTCGCAATTTCTTCCTGATCGGCAACCGATTGGGTCTTGGCGCCTTCAGTCATTTGAATTGTACCACGAAGCGATTTTGGAAGCTTGGGCTGATACAACGCCCTTTCTTTTTGTAAAGCACTGATATTCATGATTTTTGATTTTTATTTATTCATTTTTCAAAAGCAAATCAAAATTAATGGAATTAGCCTTCCGTCAGCAGTTTACAATATGCATGACAGATGATTTAAAGTAAAGTTAAAAGCCGGATGTTTCAATACTACTCCAAAAATAAATTTTAACAACTTTATATTACCAGAGAATTTCATTTGGTTGAAGTTTCCAATATCTTACTTTTACAAAACCATTAAATCTAATATTTCTATGTTTCACAAAACCGAATTTTCTATTTCGATAGATCACCATTTAAAAATTGTAAAGTATAAACATACCGGGATAATTACAAAGAGAGATCTTGATGATGCCTGGGGCAAACTTGTACAACTGAATGAATTCGCACATCTGAAATACAACCTGCTGGCAGATTACCGGAATTCGAGGTTCGATATTTCTCATTCAACTATTGATGTTATCGTGAATGAAATGAAATCAATAAAAAGCTTTTTTGAGGGAAGAAGGCAAAGCTTTATTATTGACGACCCTTTCAGCATGGCCATTTCAATGCTTTTTATTGAAGAAGTGAAAAGCAAAATCGGCTTTAAAATCGATGTTTTTTCTACAGAGGAAGCAGCAACCGCATGGCTGATATTTTAAACAAGCTGAAAAAACAGAATTGACTCTGCCAACTCAGTTTGATTTTTTTATAAACAAAAAGCCGTGTGAACCTGTCATTTGATATACAACCAGATGTCTTTTATTTTTGGGAAATGCGACAGACACAAAAATAAAACCCGGAGCCAGCTATGTTTTTAAGCCGCTCCGGGCACGTAACTTTGTTTAATTGCTTAATCTGCTTTTCGCATATAACCCTGTATCAAAAACAAAACTATCCTGTTACAAAATCGAGTACATTGCTTGCACCACTTGCTTTTCCTTCACGGTAAAGCTCAGTGTATCCGCATT
>DPCJ01000154.1 GCA_003516705.1 Prolixibacteraceae bacterium
TGTCAACCGGTGTTTTCTGTGCAAGCACTGCCATGGGCAGCAACACTGCGAGTATCAAAAAAAGTTTTTTCATGTTATTTGTTTTTTCATGTTTATTATTCAAAATCAAAGTGGATATCAATTTTTTGCGCGCTATATTGAATCGTTACTTTTTCCTGTTTCATCGGTGTTCTTATTTTTTACTTCGGTAGCGGGTGCTTTCATTTTTTCGATGGTCTGGTAGAATTCGTTAACCGGTGCAATTCCATTTCTTACTGGCTGAGTTGCTTTTTGCAACTTGTCGAATTTCGANNAATGATTACCGAAGCAGCCACACCGGTTACGGTTTGCCAGAGCCAGCGGTATTTCGATTTTTCTTTTGTTTCGTTTTCAAGAATGTAATCCATAATATCGCTTTCCAGCGCCCTGTCGCGGTTGTTACCGGCCAGTTTCGAAATTCCTTCAAAAAACTGTGTGTATTCCTGCAAACTGCTGTCAACTTTCCCGCTGTTGAAATAGTTTTCAAGCATTTTTTCTTCAGCCGGCGAAGTTTCACCTTCAAAATATTTCTGCAGTAACGCTTTTATTTTCGTGGTTTCCATGGTCATTCAATTTTAAAAATTCGTCTCTCACTTTTTTTCTCGCCCTCGAAAGGTTTGTCCTGATGGCGTTCATTTGCAGGTCGGTCATTTCGGCAATTTCTTCATAAGTAAATTGCTCGATATCGCGCATCTGCATAATTTTTTGCTGTAAGTCGGGCAGCGTGCCAACCAGTTTTTTTATCAATGCTGCCGATTCGCTTAATTCAATTTGTAAATGAACATCTGTGTTGTCAGATTTTATCACTTTTTCGGTGGTAACAACCTGTTTTACTTTTCTTTCCCTGATGATATCGAGGCAGCGGTTTTTTGTCATCTGCATTGCGAAAGCTTCAATGTTTGTTACTTCCGAAAGCGTTTCCTTTTTTTGCCAGAGTTTCAGAAAAACATCCTGAACCACATCTTTTGCCTCATCCTCATCGCCCAGAAAATGGGTTGCAAACCGGTGCATTTTTTTGCTTGCCGGTAATATTTTTGTTTTAAAATCGCTTGCAACCATTTTGCTGTTTTTGTTTGTTTTCTGATGTTATGACGGAGGGATCAAAAAAGCATTACATCAGTTTTTCATTTTTTTTGAAACAGTATTTATTTGAAAACAAAAAGCCGCATTTGGTGCGGCTTTCAGTATTGTATGAAATCAAATCAATTTTTAATTGACCACATTTTAAATTTTTAATTCCCTATTCAATGTTTGTGTGTTTTATCTTCGATTACCACCAGCCGGTATTTCACACCTACCATCACCAGCCGGTATGTTTTTATGTGCAAGTGTTTTGTGACTACCTCGTTATGAATGACAAAATCCTGGATTAAATCGAGTTCCGACAGGTTTGAACCCGATAGCAAATCGCGCATCTGACAATGTTTGCAAAATTTGCTCTCCTCATCCACCAGTTTACCACGGCGGGTGCAACCCATGATTTCACAAAACTCATGTCCCAAAATATCACCTTTATCGCTTTTGGTCAAATCCTGAAACGATTTGTTAAAGAGTTTTACCTTAAAATCGTGGTCGGTGAGGAATATCGCGTGCGGGTGGTGCTCAATTAACTGGTTCACCAGATCGTTGGCTTCTTCAATTCGTACAAATTCCAGTCTCATAAGTTTTAAATTTTAAAGGTTAATTTTTCTGTCGAAACCTGGTTTTTCAGAAATCATGCTTCAAATTTTTCAACCTGAAATTATGAATAATTCGGCATAATTGAACCATAATATGTTTTTAAGTATAAAAATAGTTTTTAGCAGGTCAAATTCAGGAATCAAGTGAGCCAAAAACCCTTTTCAGAATATCATTTACCCTTGCAGCCGGATCTTTTCTAATCAGTTTTTCCTGTTCGGTAATTTTCAGAAATAAGCCATCGAGCGCTTTTTGAGTTAAATATTCTTCAAGGTTGACATTTACGGGTTTCAGTCCTGCAACTTTGCCTGCCACCGAATTTGCCAGAGTGTTCCATTTGCCGGTTAAAAGGTTCCAGCTTTGAGTTGTGGATACATTGCCAACCAGTTTTTTATCAATCGAAGTTTTTATTTTGGGCTGATATAAAGCAGCCAACTGGTTGTAAGTTGTTTTATGCAGGTATTGTGTGGCGGCATTGTCTTCGCCCCGGAGAATTCCAACTGCATCGCTGATAGTCATACTTTTTATGCTGTTTACAAAAATGGGTTTTGCTTCCGAAACGGCGTCTTCAGCCGCCCTGTTGATATTGAGCAGAACATCTTCCACAAGTTTTTCGCCACCGGGGATTTTGCTGATATTTTTTACAATCACGTCGGCCTCAGGCGGTAAAAGTATTTTCACCAGGTTGTCTTTGTAATAACCGTCGGTGGCTCCTAAAATTTCGGCCGATTTTCCGGTGCCTGTAATCAGTGCTTCTTTTAACCCCGAAATAATTTCAGTTTGCGTCAGTGGCTGATTGATGTTGATTGATTGTTGTGCGATTTGGGTAAGTTCGGCACACCCAGCGAACAAAATCAGAAATAAAGGCAATATTTTATGAGTTTTCATTTTGTGGTTTTAAAAGATGGAAGATAGTAGTTATTTTTTTTTATCATGAGCAGAATTTCTGAAAAGTTTATCAGCCAAATCACCTCTTCCGCGCGATTTCAGGTCGTTGATTATTGAACTTTTGTATTCGTTTTTGTACCAGAAAAAGAATTTCCGCTGGTTTTCCTTTTCATTTTTGTTGCGGGCGGTGTAAATTTTCTCCATCGTGTATGGGTGGTAGCCCGAATAATAAACCTCCGTAGCCAGTGTCATTGGTGTTGGCGTGAAATCCTGCACCTGTTCGAGTCTGAAATTCATGTTTTTGGTTTGAATGGCAAGGTTGGCCATGTCTTCGGGTTTGCTTCCGGGGTGGCTCGAAATAAAATAAGGTATGAGTTGCTGGTTCAGGTTTTCCTCTTTGTTTATTTTATTGAATTCTTCGTTCAGTTGCTCAAAAAGCCTGAACGGTGGTTTTCGCATAAAAGTAAGTACCTCATCCGACGAATGTTCAGGCGCCACTTTCAACCGGCCTGAAACGTGATGTTTGATTACTTCACGCAAATATTCGTTGTTTGCCTTGTCGGTTTCCTCGCGACCTGTTTTCTCCAGAATCATATCGTAACGGATGCCGCTGCCGATAAATGCCTTTTTAACTTTTGGGTTTTCGCGCACTTTCCGATAAAGGTCGAGCATAGGTTTGTGGCTTGTATCGAGGTTTTTGCAGATGGCAGGGAAAATACACGACGGACGTTTGCATTTTTTGCAAATCTCCTCGTGAATGCCTTTCATTTTGTACATGTTGGCCGATGGGCCGCCCAAATCAGAAATATAACCTTTAAAATCGGGCATTTCGGTAACTTTTTCAACTTCTTTTAAAATCGATTTTTCTGAGCGGCTGGCAATAAATTTTCCCTGGTGCGCCGAAATGGTGCAAAATGTACAACCGCCAAAACATCCACGGTGAATGTTAATCGAATGGCGGATCATTTCGTAGGCCGGAATGGGTTCCTTCCCGTTGTAGCGCGGGTGGGGCAGGCGGGTGTACGGCAAATCGTAAACCCTGTCGATTTCAGCTTCTTTAAATGTGGGCCACGGCGGATTGACGACAATTTTCTTACCTCCAATACGCTGTGTCAGTTTTTTAGCTTCCATTTTATTCGACTCCTCTTCGATGTGCATAAAGTTGCGGGCATATTTCTTCCGGTCTTTCAGGCACTCTTCGTGTGAGGTCAGTTCAAACTCATCCCAGTTTTTGCGGGTGGCATAACTTTCGTCTTTCCCAACAATAAATGATGTTTGCGGAATGGTGGTCAGCGTTTTTATATCCACGCCTTTCTGTATCAACTGGGCAAATTCGGCAATCGATTTTTCGCCCATCCCATAAAACAACAGGTCGGCACCCGAATCCACCAGAATCGAAGGCATCAGTTTATCCGACCAGTAATCGTAATGGGTCACACGGCGCAATGAAGCTTCAATACCGCCAATTACAAGCGGTACTTCGGGGTAAATATTTTTAATGATTTTTGAATAAACTGTGGTGGCATAATCGGGCCTGAACCCGGCTTTCCCGCCAACTGTGTAAGCATCGTCGGTTCGTTTACGTTTTCCAGCGGTGTAATGATTTACCATCGAGTCCATGTTTCCGGCGGTGACTGCAAAAAACAGGCGGGGTTTCCCCAGCTTTTTAAAGTCGCGTAAATCATCTTTCCAGTTGGGTTGCGGCACAATGGCCACGCGCAATCCTTCTGCTTCGAGCACACGGCCAATCACTGCTGCCCCAAACGACGGGTGGTCAATGTAGGCATCGCCGGTAAAAAGTATCACGTCAATCTCTTCCCAGCCAAGGTCTTTCACCTCTTTTGCCGATGTGGGCAACCACTGTTTTATGTCGTATTTGTATTCCAATTCCTTTGTATTAAGCATCAACAAAATAAAACACTTTTTTCACTTAAATGTTCCTTCCGACCTTGATTCCATTCGAATTGCATTCGAATAACAATGCCGATGCAATTGCAATGTTACATTTATTTAACTGTATTTTAACTGGTTGAGGTGAATATGATTTAATTTTGACAACTGTTTACAAGTCTTTAATATTTTAAAATGAAGATTAAAAAAAATCCGGAACTGATTAGCATGCTGAATGAAGCAGCGTCGCGGGGCAATGAGTATTTCGACCGGTTACTTGCCGGTGTTTTCAGGTTCAACCAGTTTAACCAGGTTTACGGGAAAGTTTCAACACAAAAAGGGTTGGACTTTATCGATGAGGTAATTGGTCTGTTAAAGCTGAACATTGAATTTGGCGAAAAACAGATTAAACGGATTCCCGCAAAAGGCCCGGTAATCGTGGTGGCCAACCATCCGCTGGGTGGCATCGAACGGCTTCTGCTGATAAAATACCTTGGTAAAATAAGGCCTGATATAAAAGTTCTGGGCGACCCGCTGCTACAACAGGTTGACCCGCTGAAAGAATATTTTATTCCGGGAAGCATTAAAAACGCAGCCGATAAAGCTAAACCGTCGGGGAATTTACCTCCGCAAGCAAGCCTGCATATTGAAAATGGCGGAATGCTTTGCCTTTTTCCGTCGGGCAGCGGAAGTGCGTATCACCCGTTTTACGGTTTTACCGACAAGGTTTGGCACTTGCAGATCATCAGGTTTATAAAATCGGCACAAGTTCCGGTTGTGCCAGTTTATTTTCAGTCGAAACGCGGATTTCCGGCAGTTTTAAGGCTAAAACCCAATCCCTTTTTCCCTGGTATTCTGCCACCCGCAAAACGGCTTTCAATTAAAATTCGTATTGGAAATACTGTAAATGTGGTCACACAGAATAAGTTTGACGATGAACACAGGTTTGGCCGTTATCTCAGAGCCAAGGTTTTCGGGATGGAGTCGAAGATTAAAGTGAAATCATTTTTTAAAACGTTTATCAAACCCGATGCGAAACCCGAGCCTGTTATTGATGCTGTTCCGGTTAAAAAAATTCAAAAGGAAATCAGGTCGATAGAAAAGGAATTCTCTCTTTTTACCTTAAAAAATTATACGGTTTATTGCGCCCCGTCTTCACACATTCCGGAAATACTAACCGAAATTGGCCGACTCCGAGAAATAACTTTCAGGGAAGTTGGCGAGGGCACCAACCGGAAAATCGATATCGACGAATACGATTTTTACTACAACCAGTTGTTTATCTGGGATAACGACGAAACCAGGCTGGTTGGTGCGTATCGCATCGGGCCGGGCAGGGAAATCATTGCCCAGTACGGGAAACAGGGTTTTTATATCAGTACACTTTTTGGTTTGGACGACGAGCTTGTGCCGGTTTTGAGCGAAAGCCTTGAACTGGGGCGCTCGTTTGTGGTGAGCGATTACCAGCGAAAACCGCTTCCGCTGTTTATGCTCTGGAAAGGCATCCTGTACTTTTTGCTGAAAAACCCGGAATACAGGTATTTAATCGGACCGGCAAGCATCAGCAATAATTATTCAACAGTCTCGAAAGAATTGATGGTGAGGTTTTTTACTAAGTATCACATCGATAAAAAACTGGCTAACTTTGTTTTTCCGCGAAACGAGTTTAAACCGGCCCGGAATAATTCGCTGGTAAAAACTTTGCTTGAAAGCACCGAAAATAATTTGGAACTGCTTGATAAAACTGTGAGCGACATGGAAGAGCAAAACTTTGGTATTCCGGTTCTGCTAAAAAAATACATTCAGCTTAATGCAAAAATTCTGGGTTTTAATGTTGATCCCGATTTTAACGATTCGCTGGATGGCCTGATTTTTCTTGATGTGTTTAAAATTCCGCTACAGGTTATCGAATCGCTTTCGAAAGATGTAAACGACGAATCGATTCTTGAAAGGTTTTACAATAGCCACAGATAACTTTTGAAAAGCTGAAAGGTAAAACCTACCTTTGCTCCCAATGAAAAACTATGATGTAATCGTTGTTGGAGGTGGACCTTCAGGACTTTTAGCAGCAGGCAGTGCCGCACAAAACGGGGCAAAAGTGCTGGTACTCGAAAAAATGTATGCACCCGGCCGGAAACTTTTAATCACCGGGAAAGGTCGCTGCAACGTTACAAACGATGCCACAATCAGCGAATTCATCAGCCATGTTTTCCCCGACGGGCGTTTTCTGCGAAGCGCTTTTGCCAATTATTTTTCGCATGATATTATTGAACTGCTTGCCCGTTACGAAGTTGCCTGCACCTTGGAGCGAGGTGGCCGGTATTTCCCCGAAAGCAACCAGTCGGCTGACATTTTGAACGCATTGCTGAAATGGGTTGCCGAACTGGGCGTTGAAATTCGTTGCAGCCAGCGGGTGGAAAAACTGCTGGTTGAAAATGGCACAATTACCGGGGTAAAGTCAAACGGTGAAAATTACTTGTCACCGAATGTAATTCTCGCAACTGGTGGAAAATCGTACCCCGGAACCGGCTCCACCGGCGATGGTTACGAGCTGGCACGGCAAGTGGGGCACACCATCGAAAAACCCATTCCGGCGCTGGTTCCGCTCGAAACAAAAGGCAGTGTTGCGCAATCGTTGCAGGGACTGAACCTGAAAAATGTAAAAGCAGTAATTTGGGTGGATGGCAAAAAGGCCGGTGAAGATTTTGGGGAAATGATTTTTACGCATTTTGGTTTGTCAGGGCCCATCATTTTAACCCTGAGCCGGATTGCAGTAGCTGCCCTCCAAAACAACAAAAAGGTGGAGTTTACTATCGACCTGAAACCTGCGCTTGACGAGCAAAAACTTGATGCCCGATTGATTCGGGATTTAAACGAACATGGCAAAAAACAACTCGGCAATATTTTTCGCGAATGGTTACCAGCCTCAATGATTCCTGTTTTTTTTGAAATACTTGAACTCAACCCTGAAAAAGAGTGTCACCAGGTTACCGGCAACGAACGGAAACAAATCCGCAACCTGATGAAAAACCTGCGGTTTGAGGTGTCGCACAACCGGTCGTTTAAAGAGGCAATCATTACTGCCGGTGGCGTAGTAACCAGCGAAATCAGTCCGAAAACCATGGAGTCGAAACTCATAAAAGGGCTTTTCTTTGCAGGCGAACTCATTGACCTTGATGCCGAAACCGGCGGTTACAATTTGCAGATTGCATATTCAACGGGCTGGCTGGCAGGAAACTCAGCCGGGAAATGCCTCCTTTGACCGTTCCACAGGGAGGGGGTGAAAAAATGAAACTTGGGAAAGTTCAAAATCTGAATTTATTTTTTGCTATTAAAAAGCAGAACACGGGGCACAGCACCACCGGCGAGGGGTGAGAAAAACGTGTTTTTATAGAGGGCTATTTTTCAAATATAGCTACACCACGCAGCTGTTTTTATCCTGTACAATAAAATCACCATCCTGTTAAAATATAAGTTGTCCTGTAACAGGAAATAATAATCCTGTTTAAATATTAATCGTCCTGTAAAATAATATTGCTGTCCTGTATTAAAAAATGTTTGTCCTGTATAACAGGATGATGAAAAAAACATACAGGATATTTAAAAAGTTATACAGGAATATTATAAACTATTACAGGACATGTATAAAACCAACAGGAAGTCAATTTTCTATAACAGGGGCATCAATTTTAATTACAGGGTAAATTTAGGGTTGTTGTGATATTACGTCATATTTGTATGGGGGGAAACGCGATGTTGGTGGCTGTAGAGACGCGATGCATCGTTTCGCTACGAAAAATCGTACAATTTTAAAATGGATTGTTTAACAAACTGTGATATGAATTCTTGTTGTTTATCATTGGAACCCGAAATTTGTTTTTTGAATTTGATGGAAGAGGTTATGTATGCCAATCAATGTAAATGGTTCAATGGTAAATAGCGCAGCCTTTCTTAGGACTTCCGTCTTCCGTTTACTCCTCAATCACGTTCTGCACCCTTCCTACTTCGCCGGTGGCAAGCATTACTTTTATGCCGTGCGGGTGAAAGTCGGCACTGGTGAGGAGTCGTTTTACAAATCCTTCGGTAAGTTCGCCGGTGCGTTGGTGGTGCTTTTGCACAATCTCCACAAGGTCGCCGGTTTTGATGTTTTTTCTGTATCGTCCGTCCATAGTGGTTTTTAATTAGATTGAAGTTGTTTGTGTTTTTTGTTTATCAGTAAGTGGTATTTTGCTTTTACCGTTTCAGGTAAAAAGCTGATATCAATAAAATTATGCCACTGCGGCAGTGCTTTTTCAAATTTCACAAAGATATTGCTGATTGATTTTTCCGAAATTCCGGCGCTTTTCATGGCAATAACAAAATCGTTTTGTTTTAGTTTTTTCTTTTTCCCGTTCAGTGTTAATGCAAGTTCTTCATCATCGCTCTCAACAACCAATTGCGAGGCCACCATATCATAAGCCGGACATAAATTGTACCCTGACGGGCTGTTTTTTATCAGTGAAAAATTCTTCAGGTGCATATCGCTGTTTCCGGTTAAAAAACTGAAAACCACCATTTCGTAAAAGTTGATAACATCTAAACCTGGATTGACTGAGTACTTTAATACTGCTTTTGCAATCTGTTCGTGCGACCCACGGTATTTGTGTTCTGTTAGTCTTTCGGTAAGCTGGCACATGTCTTCCATGTGCAGCTTTTCGCCCTTTTCCCTGTCAACCCGGCGTGTAATGTAAGCCAGTTGCCCCGATTGCAGATAAATGAGTGAATGAGGCACTGTCCGGATTTTTGCTATTTCGGCCAGATGCATCGTTAAGTCTTCAATTTCCGGGAGATTTGCGTAATATATTGAAGGCGGTTTCAATATAAATTCTCCCCAAAGACCAACAATCGTAAGCCTTCCCGGCACTTCACCCTTTTTTATTTTCTCGATTCCGAGTGACAGTTTTGGCTGAACACCTGTAACAGTTTTTTGACTTTTTACTACCTGTTCAGCAAGTTGGAGCATATCATTTTCAGAATAAAGGAGAAGTGGCGGAACCGGAGACCCGAAGATTTTTCGGCAGCACCCGGCATGAAAACCGGCTTTTTCTGATTCGTTCCGTTGCTCATATTCCGGCAAATCCTGGTAACAGTAGAGGCATCTGTTCGTGTTCATCTCAGTTCATTTACAGGTTCAACTGAAACAGCTCCAATACAATCGCGGCACGTAGCCAATAAAATTCCCATCCGGTCACGGGCATCGAGTTTCCAGTTTTTTTCAGCTATCTCAAGCAACCAGCCTTCGGGAATCAGACCGTCGAAAAAAGGGAGAAGCACTTTATCGCTGTATGTACCTTTCGATAAAGACAAGGTTAAACTTACCGGTTCGGCATTTTCCTTCGTTAAATATTCAGGTTCATAACGAAAATGATATCCTGTTTCATCCTCCGTCAGGATTCCTGCCAAATCAGTTTTAAAAAATATTTTAGCTTTCCTCATTGGTTAGTTTTTTTCTTTTTATTTCAACCGGACCAAGTTCAAAACCAAATAGTTGAAGTACCTGGTTGACTTTATCGATGCGTAGTGTTGGTTTTCCTGTTTCCAGTTCACGGATAAACCGGAGTCCAACTCCTGATTTATTGGAAAGTTCTTCCTGGGTAAGTCCAAGTTGTTTCCTTTTTTCCTTGATGAATTGACTTAATGAATTATCTTCCATGTTTTTATACCTTATCGGGTATAAAAATAGTATTTTTAATTGAATTATACCTTATCGGGTATAAAAATAAATGTTCAAAATGAAATTATACCCTTTCGGGATTATTAGAGGAGTTAGATTCTGCCAAAAGGAATCTATTTCAGATACAAATTACTATCTCCGTAACTTAAAAACCTGAAATTGTTTGCCAGCGCATAATCATAAACTTTTTTCCAGTCGTTGCCTAAAAAAGCGGCAATCAGCAGCAGCAGTGTGCTTTGTGGCTGGTGAAAATTGGTGAACATCCCTTCGGTAACTTTGAAATGGTAGCCAGGCATAATGATAATTTGTGTTGAAAATTGAATTTGTTCCAGCTTGCTTTTTCCGAGGTAATCAAGAATATTTTCAAGCGCTTTTTTCATGCTGATTTTTGGCTCCGTTTCGTAAGGTTCCCACTGCGAAACTTCAGGTTTTTCCGGGTCGAACAGCCCGTTTTCGAGTTGAAGCCCCAGCCAGTACAAACTTTCGAGCGAGCGTACTGAGGTTGTCCCGACTGCAATGATTTTCTCCGGATTTTCATAAAATGACCTGATGATTTTCTTCGGGATAATCACCATTTCGCGGTGCATGGTGTGCCCCGAAAGCGTTTCGGCTTTTACCGGCTGAAAAGTGCCGGCTCCCACATGCAACGTAATTTCGTGGGTGCTTATTTCCTTTGTTTTGAGGGCATCAAAAACCGCATCGGTAAAATGTAATCCCGCAGTTGGCGCGGCTACCGACCCATCGATTTTGGCATACACCGTTTGGTAGGTTTCTTCATCAATATCTTCGGTTTCGCGGTTCAGGTAAGGCGGAATGGGCAAAGTGCCGCTGTGTTCAATAATTTCGGCAAATGAAAAGGGTTTGTCCCAGAAAAACCTCACGGCTACTGTATTCCCGTTTTGTTCGCCTTTTTCAGCGCTCAGAATTACTGTTTCGCCACCAATATCAACGTGTTGCTGCAATGTTTCACCTTTCCATTTTTTCAGGTTGCCAATCATACATTTCCACACAGCTTGTTTTGTTTGTTGAAAAGCAAGTTGGTAATCAACAGGTTCAATCGGCTCAAGACAAAAAATCTCGATTTTCGAACCGGTTTCCTTTTTGAAAAAAAGCCTCGCATGAATTACCCGGGTGTTGTTAAAAACAAGCTGCGCCTTTTCGGGTAAAAAGGCAGGGCTGTTTTTGAAAACCGATGCTGAAATTTTCCCGTCTCTGACCACCAGCAACTTTGATTCGTCGCGGTTGGCAAGCGGGTATTTTGCAATTTTTGAATCGGGCAATTCGTAACTAAAATCGCTGATTTTTATATTTTTATATGTATTCAATGTCGTAATAAATTTTTTAACGCAAAGTTCGCAGTGTTTAACGCAAAGCTCGCAAAGTTGTCAGAATTGTATTTCTTAGCGCACTTAGCGAGTTTTCCGCGTTTAAATTAACGGCCAAAAATAGCGCAAAATTCCTTCGGTTTAAAATTGTACTTTTGCCCGAAATTCAGAAGACATGATTAAGATAGGCGATAAAGTAAAATTTTTAAACGATGTGGGCGGTGGCGTGGTAACCGGTTTTGCCGGGAAAGACAAGGTTTATGTGGAGAATTATGATGGTTTTGAAATCCCTTGCCTGGTTTCGCAATTGGTTTTTATCGATTCACCCGGGATGAACAAAACTGAAAAAACGGAACCCCGGCCAACCCAGTCTGTAAGAAAAGCTGAACCTGAATTTCGTGAAACACCTGGTACCTGGCTGAAAGGAAAGGATGCAGCACAGTTTTACTTTTGTTTTGTGCCTGCCGACTCTGGAAATCCGCTGGCTGGCGATGTTACCCTATTTTTAGTAAACGACAGCAATTTTACGCTGATGTTCAGGTTTGTGTACATCAAACCAACCGGAATTAACACCATAAAAACCGGCACTTTGCAGCCAAATTCAAAAGTGATGTTAAGCAGTTTTGGACAGAGTTTACTGAGCGAACTGCCCGAGTTTGGTTTTCAGCTTATTTATTTTCTTTCGAACGAAGATGATTGGCAAGCTCCAATCGTTAAGCGTTTTAAGGTGAATCCGCTGAAATTTTATAAAGAAACAAGTTTTCAGTTCAGCCAGTTTTTCGGACAAAATGCAATGACATTACATATTTCGCAAAATATACAGGCAGCTGCAATTGATAAGCTTACCGAAGAAGATTTTCAGAAAGTTGTTCAGGAGAAAATGGACAAACCGGTTGAAGAGAAACCGGCGCGGCTAAGAACTTCTGAAGTTGTTGAAGTTGATTTGCATATCAACGAGTTAATCGATAATTCGGCCGGTTTAAGCAATGGCGAAATCCTTGAGATTCAAAAAGACAGGGTAGAATCGGAAATGAAAGCTGCCATTCAGTCGCGCATCAAAAAGATTGTTTTTATTCACGGCGTGGGGCAGGGCGTTTTAAAACAGGAAGTGCTTAAACTTCTGAAAACCAAGTATGCAAAATATTACACGCAGGATGCTTCATTCAGAGAATATGGTTATGGAGCGACCATGGTGATTTTGAGAAAATAGAAAGGGGAAGAAATTTACGATTTAAAGATTTACGATTTACTATTTTCCACCAAAATCAAGTATTGAAAATCGAGAATCCAGTATCAGGATTTCCCAGCATCAGCAATACAACTTGCAGCCCAAAACTAATTTCCTATCTTTGCAGCGGCAGGCCGCTTTATCGCCCCGAGTACTCGGGGAGGAAAGTCCGGGCAACGCAGGGCGCCGTGTTTCTTAGCGGGAAGGTCTTTGAAAGGGGACAGTAGTGTAACAGAAAATAACCACCTTGTTCTGATGTATTCAGAGCGGGGAACGGGTGAAAAGGTGCGGTAAAAGCGCACCGGTTCCGGCAGCAATGTCGGGAGCCGTACGCCTCACGGGTTGCAAAGCCATGTATATCCTGATTGTATGCCGCTGTTGCGGTACAGCAAGGTTGCCCGCCTTGTTTCTCTTCGCACAAGGAAGTCAGGAGGGGTAGGCTGCAGGACTCCGGCAGTGATGTCGGGGCAAGATAAATGATAAAGGTTACTGACGATTCTGTCAGTATAACAGAACCCGGCTTACAGGTTTGCCATTTTTTTAAACAAAATAGCCGCGTCAGTAATGATGCGGCTGTTTTGTTTAAAGTTATTTAGTGGTGTGGAAAAACCTTATTTGCTGCCAAATAATCCAGTACTTTTTCAATATTCTGACTGTTTTCTTCGGGTTTGAAAACTAATTTTGCATTCTGTGGCACTTCGTATTCCAAATCGATGCCCGGCAAATATTGCGTTTTTCCCTGTTCTATCAAATCATACAGTTCTGGTTTGTTGTTTTTGCAATAATCGAGCGTAGCATCCATATAAAAAAGGTGAAAACGGTTGGGTCCGATAATTTCTGCAAGCTGATTACGCAGCGAATCGTTGCGCGAAATAAACGAGGCGATTGCAATTATGCCCTGGTCGTTCAGTATTTTGCAGATGTGAGCAACCCTTCGCTGGTTTTCGTCGCGGTCGGCAGGTGTAAAATCGAGTTCACGGCTTAAACCTGAGCGCACTGAGCTGCCGTCAATCAGCACAACCACAGCGCCGTTATCAAATAATTTCTTTTCGAGACTGAAAGCAAGTTCGTTTTTACCCGAGCCATGTAATCCCGTAATCCAAATGGTTTCGCCCTTCTGGTTATATTTATTCTGGTAATCTTCAGTTTGAATCAGTGATTGGCCCGCTGCAATTTTTTCCTTATCAACATCGGTAATCCGCGATGCCAGGTTTTTGCTGTCAAGCTTATCGATAATCATCCCAACGGCCGAAGTATTGTGCGTAATCGGGTCGATGAGGATAAAAGAACCGGTTTGCCTGTTCTTTTTGTAGGGGTCGAAAAACAGAGGTTTTGAAGTTGTTATCACAACACGCCCGATTTCGTTGAGTTGCATAAACTCAACAGGCATTTTTTCGAGTGAGTTCACATCGGTTTTGTATTTTACAAGGTCGATGCGCGCTTTGGTGGTATTGCTGGTATGTTTAATATAAAACTGAGTGGATAGATTCATTGGTTTTTCGTCCATCCAAACCAGCATGGCTTCAAAATGACGTTCCACCCGCGGCAGGTTGTCGGGGTGAACCAGCATATCACCGCGCGAAATGTCAATCTCATCGGCCAAAGTAACAGTTACCGATTGAGGTGGAAAAGCCTGGTCGAGCTCTTTATCATAAGTAACAATCGATTTTACCACCGATTTTTTGTATGATGGCAGCACCAGTATTTCGTCGCCTTTCGAAATAATACCTGATGCAACGGCGGCCGAAAACCCGCGGAAATCGATATCGGGGCGCAGCACAAACTGCACTGGGTAACGCATGTCCGTAAAATTCCGGTCGCTCACAATGCGGATATTTTCAAGAAAATCGAGCACTGAGGTTCCTTTGTACCACGGCATTCGTTCCGATTTTTCAACCACATTGTCGCCTTTCAGCGCCGACATAGGGATAAAAGTAACATCAGGAATATCCAACTGTGCCACAAACGACTCGTAATCGGCTTTAATTTTTTCATAAACCTCCTGGCTGAAATCCATTAAGTCCATTTTGTTGATGGCCACAACCACGTGTTTTATTCCCAAAAGCGACACGATAAAAGTGTGTCGTTTGGTTTGCGTAATCACACCGTAACGTGCATCTATTAAAACAATTGCAAGGTTGGCGGTTGAGGCGCCTGTTACCATGTTGCGGGTATATTGCTCGTGCCCGGGAGTATCGGCAATAATAAATTTGCGTTTGGCAGTCGAAAAATAGCGGTACGCCACATCGATGGTAATTCCCTGTTCGCGCTCGGCTTTTAATCCGTCGAGCAGCAGCGCGTAGTCGATTTCGTCGCCGGCGTGGCCAATGCGTTTGCTATCGCGTTCGAGCGCCGAAAGCTGGTCTTCATAAATCATTTTGCTGTCGAACATCAGCCTCCCAATGAGAGTCGATTTTCCATCGTCAACCGAGCCGCAGGTTAACAAACGCAGCAGGTCTTTTTTCTGGTCCTGGTCGAGGAAGGCTTTTATATCAAGATTCTGTGTAGTCATGTTATTTTGTTGTCGTTGTTATCATTGTTGTCGTTGTTATCATTGTTATCATTGTTGTCGTTGTTGTCATTGTTGTCGAGTCTTTTAACCACGATAACACGACAACCACAGACAACTATTCTCCTAAGCTACACTTTCCAGTTTGTTTCAACATAATTTAGAAAATTGAAGATTTTTATACTCAATCCTTCGAGTTTTTTCGTAACTGGTTCCCATCTGGTCTGAGGGTGAATGGTTGCAAGGAATTCAGCTTGTGATATTGATTCAAGACAGGATGAGTGACTATAAACAAGGTACTTTATAAAATCAGCCTTATACCGTTTTCTGCCATATCCTTCTACTATGGTATCTTTTGTCGTCTGGCTCGATCTTCTAATTTGTCCTCCGGTTTCAAATTTATCCGGATTTGGCAATTTCATGCTTAAATTATAAATCTCCACAGCAAGTTGAAATGCCAACTGGTATATATCCAAGTCTTTATAACCTTTCATTAATCTGATGTTGAGCGTTTAAAAATATAACGTTATCGTTTTTGTCGTTGTTATAAAGTTATCGATGTTAACAAGTTGTGTCTGTAATCAACCATAACAACCAGATAACCATGATAACTAAGACAACTTCTTCTAAAAATATCCTTCCCGCTTTTTCTGTTCCATGCTGCCTTCCTGGTCGAAGTCGATAACGCGGGTAGTGCGTTCCGAAACAGTAACAGTCATCATTTCCTCCACAATTTCCTCGATGGTTTCGGCATTCGATTCGATTGCTCCTGTAAGTGGATAGCAACCCAACGTGCGGAACCGAACTTTCCTCATTTTTGCCTTTGCAGACATTTCTGCTGGCATCCGCTCATCGTCAACCATTATCAGGTTTCCGTCAACTTCAACCACGGGGCGTTCTTTGGCATAGTAGAGCGGAACAATCGGTATATTTTCAAGTCGGATGTATTGCCAGATGTCGAGTTCTGTCCAGTTCGAAATGGGGAAGACCCTGATTGACTCACCTTTCTGCACGCGGGCGTTATAAATATTCCACAACTCGGGGCGCTGGTTTTTTGGGTCCCATTGGTGAAATTTATCACGAAACGAAAAAATGCGTTCTTTGGCACGCGATTTTTCCTCGTCTCGACGTGCGCCGCCAAAAGCTGCATCGAATTTGTATTTGTTCAAACCGGCCAGCAATGCCTGGGTTTTCATCACATCAGTATGTACTTTGCTTCCGTGAGTAAACGGCCCTATTCCATTTTTGTATCCTTCTTCGTTGTAATGCACAATCAGGTTCCATCCTTTTTCTTTTGCGTAGTTATCCCTGAACTCAACCATCTCGCGGAACTTCCATTTCGAGTCGATGTGCATCAATGGAAAAGGAACTTTGCCGGGGTAAAACGCTTTTTCTGCCAGACGAACCATCACCGACGAATCTTTACCGATTGAATAAAGCATCACCGGATTTTCGAATTCGGCGGCTACCTCGCGGATGATGTGTATTGCCTCGGCTTCGAGTTCACGAAGATTTGATAAACTGTACTCCATATTTAATGGTATTTCAAAATATTATTTCCCGTTTTAAAAGCCGGTAAAGATATATTTTTTTATTCAACCCTCTTTTTAATGATGGTGAACAGGAGAAAAGACAACAAAAAATTCAGCTGATTTAGAAGTGCCAGAAGAGCGGAATCAACAAGACAGAAATAATGAGAATGATAATATTTAAAGGTAACCCGATGCGTAAATAATCTCTGAAACGGTAGTTCCCGATAGCTTGTACAAGCAAATTGGTCTGATACCCGATTGGGGTGGCAAAACTGGCTGAAGCAGCTACAGCTATGGCAACAAAAAAAGGTTTTGGGTCAACACCCAACTGGTTGGCTGCCGAAAGGGCAATAGGAAAAACTATAGCAGCAGCAGCGTTGTTCGTAATAATTTCAGTAAAAATAGTGGTAATCAGGTACACACCTATTAAAACTCCCACAGGGCCAAGACCTTTGCCGATGTTAATTGTAGCATGGGCAATTGCGTCGGCAGCGCCTGAATTTTGAAGCGCTTTACTAAGCGCGAACGAAAAAGCAATTGTAATTAAAAGATCCCAGCTGATTGCTTTTGTGTATTTCTGGTGAGGAACAATTTTCATCCAAACCATTAACATAGCCGCTATAGCCGAGAAATAAAACATATCGAACGATACTCCTTTTGGTGAATTTAAAAACTGACCTACTGTTGCACCTGTAATCATGATTAGCACAATGATAAATGCAAACCATTTTTTCCAAAAGGTACCAGTGGTTTTATAGTCACGGATGAACGAGGTTAAATAGAAGATTTTTGAGTCACCCCACGACTGAATAAATTTTTCAGTTGTGAGCAGAATAAGATTGTCGCCTTCCTTTAGTTTTAAATGGCCCAAATTGGTGGTTATTCGCTCTCCATTGCGGTGAATTGCCAGTACAACAGCCTGGTAATGTTCGTAAAAGTTGTATTCCGAGAGTGTTTTTCCAACACCCGGAAAGCGTGGGGAAAGTACTGC
>DPCJ01000158.1 GCA_003516705.1 Prolixibacteraceae bacterium
AGTTGAAAGGTGCCATTTCCCGTTGTAAAACTGGTAATTAACACTGTAATCGGTGTCGGCAAGTTTTGCTTTTACACCTTTGGGTTTCTTTTTAATCATTACACTTTCAGCGTTTTTTAACCCTGTTTTGCTAAAATGAAAATTAATGTGAATGATAGCAAACGATTCGCTGTGAACGTACATCTCACCAATGAAACTCATTTCGGTATTTTCGGCAGTTGGTTTAAACTCAAGTACAAATACCGGATTTCCGTTATACCAAATTGTTTTACTCACCTGATAGTTGTAAAAGTGTTGGTATTCAGGATCGATAAACGATTCGAGCGTTTTTACCACATCGAGCCGGGTAATGGTAAACGGGCCTCCCTGCAGTTTGAAATTTATCCATTGAAAAGGTTTAACATCAGGGCTCCGGCGTCCTTTTACAATTTTTACATCATCATTGCGGGTTTCGATTTGGTATGGTGCTTTCAGAATTTCAACCACAGCCTCAGAAACATTGATATAATTATCGTCCTGCCGGATTGTTTCGCGATAAAAACCTGTCATCTGCATGGCATCGTTGCTATAATTTACCGACAGATTTTCGCGGATGTTATTTAAAAGTTTTTCGGGTGTTGTCGCAACTACTTTTACTTCTTTCAGTCTGATTGGTACGGGGTTCATCACAATTAAATCATCGTCCAGAATTTTCCAGGCCGGAATGTAAAGCTGACCGTAACCCATGCACGAAATAACGATGGTATCGCGAATCAGATCGGGGTGTATTTTGAGCAAAAAATTGCCGTCGAAATTTGATATGGTACCAATAGGCTTGTTGATTACCGAAACCGATGCATATTTAATCGGGTCTTCTTTCCGGCCATCGATAATTTTCCCTGAAAGAAAAAAATACTTCACCTCAATTGAATCGGCCGGGATTTCAACAGGTAGTTTTGTTTCGTTGTTTTTTGTGATGATAACCTGATTTTCGAGTTCCAGTAATTTAAACTCATCGGGATTAAATAATTGATTTAAAATTGTATATAACGATTTATCCTCGGCTTCTATACTGTATTTCAGGCTTGTATTGAGTACCGAAGCATCGTACGAAAAATATACGCCGGCCTGCCAGCTGATTTGGTCAAGAATTGTGTTCAGTGGCTGGTTTTTAAGGTTAACTGAAATACGGTTTTCAAGAACAGAGCCATTCTGTTGCTGTGCTTTTGTTAAAGCTGGCAGCAGCAGAATGGCTAAAAAAAGTATGGTTAACCGGCGCACCATTAAAACAGCTTTTTCAATTCGAATGCTGTTTCAAATTCCTGACCATCACGTAAATACTTCACTTTTATTTTTTTGTTTTCCTTGCTTTGAAGCAGCAGATTAATGTCGTTTAACTCCATCGATTTGTGGTTGTTGTTGTTAATCGAAATAATCTGGTCGTTTTCCTGAAGTCCGGCCAAAAATGCGGGCGAGTTTTCCCTGATGTTTGTAACTGTAAAAATGGGTAGTCCGGGCATCGGATTTACGATTTCCATACCGCTCATGTTATAGTTGAAATCATCCTTCACTTTGTGGGTTGGGCGTAAAGTAAGCCTGCTGTTGCGGTAGTCGATAGTAACATAAAACCTGCGCAGAATTTCGGCACCGATGGTTCCGTTGCGGTCGCCCGAAGAAATCAGCTGGTCAACCATTTCTGAGTTTGGGAAAGCTACTATCGGTTGTGGCAGCACCAGCGGGCCAACCCAAATGGCGTCGATGCGACCTTTGATTCCGTATAAATCGCCACCCAAACCACGTCCGATAAACGTTTCGATATGATTTTTAGGATAGTTAATGCGTTCATCCGATTTTTCAGAAAGCCAGATTGCATCGCTTGCTCCTGTATCTACAAGCAACTTTACCGGTATTTTAGTAGAATCTTCAGTCTGAATTGAAGTATTCACAAACGGTTTATTGCCATCGAATAACAAAGGCATTACGATGTCTTTATTACGGTCGCGGTATTTGTAATATTCTGGTTTATTGAGTGTTATTTTTTCGTTGATGTAATCAATTTCAACTACATAATCTTTGAAAAGATTAAACCCGATGAGTCCGTGAACAGGAATTCCGAGGATATGCGAAAT
The DNA here is from genome assembly GCA_003516705.1 of Prolixibacteraceae bacterium. Lineage (GTDB taxonomy): Bacteria > Bacteroidota > Bacteroidia > Bacteroidales > Prolixibacteraceae > Draconibacterium. The sequence goes on from DPCJ01000158.1 coordinate 2,109, forward strand.
CTGAAAATTTTCATCGATTATCATCTGAACTTCCTGGTTACTGGCAGTTAAACCATTAATTTTCATCGTATTGTTAGCCGAACGGTACGCAATGAGTTCGATACCTTCGCCTAAACCCCTGACCGGGATGGGCATCAGGTAATTTAAATCGAGCTTGTTAATAAACGGAAGTTCTGTAATTATTGGGTATCTGACTCCTGTGTCGAGAATAAAATTCAGCGTATCGCTGTCGTTAATTGTTACCGGAATAATTATCAGGTTACTCGACGATTTGAATGGAATTGTAATCGACTTTTTCTTCTGATTATCAAACAGAAAACCTCGGTTGCTGGCAAGATACTGGCTGGCATCCTGTGCATAATCCATACTTTTATCAAGCGGAACATAATCGCGAACAACTAAAATGTTGTCTTCAATTTCGAATAGCAGGTAGTAATCCTTCATCAGCTTGTCGAGCACAAATTTTACAGGCTTGTTCGAAATATTCATGCTGATTTTTTTATCAGAAAGCATTTCTGAATTGTACTTGTAATCAAGATTCAGGTAGCCACAAATTTTTTTAATTACATCGGTTACCGATTCATTCTCAACAGAAATACTGATATTTTGGTCGAGTGCCTCAGTTTTTTTCTCCTGTGCACTATTTAACTTCGGAATAATAATCAGCAACAGAAAAAATGCTGAAAAAAGGATTGATTTGATATTTAAGAAACTTGTTTTCATGGCTTTGTTTTTATTCATTTTTACTGCGGCCAGAGAAGGTAAACTGTTCATTTTCTTCCGAGAGGTCGAGGTTAAATGTGAGCCGCACTACATTTAATACGAAATCAATCGGTTTGTTTTCGAAATGAGCAGTAAGTTTTAAGTCATTTAATTCGGGTTGGGTAACCTCAATATCAACGTGATAGGTCTTTTCAAGACAGTCGATAACATCGCGCAGCGGAATTTCGTTAAAAACAAAATCGTGGGTTTTCCAGGCAAGGTAATTCGGATTTGTATTTTCCATTTTTGCGGGCAAACTGCCGTTGTTGGCAACAATTCCTTTTTCGCCCGGAACAAGCAAAATCGGAGTGTTATTGTTTACAGCGCTGCCAGTTTTACCCGATACCTGAACTTTTCCGGTGGCAACAACCACCTCAACAGTTTCGTTTTCGGGATAGGCTTTTACATTAAACGATGTTCCCAGCACTTTTACCTGTGCGTTTCCGGCGTTAATTATAAATGGCTTTGAGGCGTCGGGTTTTACATCGAAAAATGCTTCACCATAAATGGTTACTTCGCGGGTGTTGCCTTTAAAATTGCGCGGAAACACCAGTTTCGAGTTGCTGTTAAGCGCCACAACTGATCCGTCGGGCAAAGTGTATTCGCTGATTACCTGTTTTTCAGCCGAAATTATTTCGCTGTAAACTTCGGTAACCTTGTTTCTGAAACCAAAATAATAACCAGCCGAACCCAATAAAACTGCAAATACCACAATGGCTGCAACTTTGTAAAAGTGTGAAATTACCTCCTTTCTTACGTTGTTTTTTTGTACTACCCTGAGCTGTGGCTCGTGCATTTTCGACTGCACTTTTTGCCACGCCGCAACCGAATTAAAATCGTCAGCTTTGTAAAAAGCATCAACAGAGTCGAGCATTTTCCGGCTTTGCTCCAGTTCTTCCCGGTTTTCTTCCGATAGGTCGATCCAGGCTTCCACTTCCGATTTTTCAACGGGATTCACCTCGTTATTGAGGTATTTGGCCAATAACTCCCGATTAAAAAATGCTATGTTCTTTTTGTTTTTCATGTTGATTAAATGACAATGCTGATTTGTTTTACCCTGAAAACAGGTTGTAAATATTTATAATAAAAAAGTAAAAAAGAATTTTGTATTTCGTAATTGTTCGCGTAACGTTTTGAATGCGAGGCTCATTTGGGTTTCAACTGTTTTAACCGAAATCTGAAGTTTTTCGGCAATCTGGTGATATTTTAGTCCGTCGCGACGACTCAGCCTGAAAATTTCGCGTCTTTTCTCGGGAAGCGAATTAATGCTGATTTCAATTTTCTCAAAAATATCGGGTTCCGGGAAATCAAATTCTTCAGTTGTCTGGCTTTCTCCATCATCAGCAACCGTGCGGGCATATTTTAGTTTGATTTTATTGTGTTGTATATAATTGACACAATGATTTTTAACTGATCTGAAAAGGTAGTTGTTTAGCGAAGTTTCAACCGAAAGTTGTTCACGTTTCTCCCAAAGTTTTACAAAGAATTCCTGAACTAGTTCTTCAGCTGCATCTTTGTCGTTAATTATTTTTGTTGCATAAGCACACAACAAGCCATAATATTTATGAAACAGCGATTCAAAAGCTTTTTCGTCGCCTTTTTTTATCCAACCAAAAATTTCCCTTTCATCAGTCAGGTTCATACTGTTTATGTTGAATTGGTCAGACTAAAGTAGAAAAAATAGTTTATCAAAGCGTTTTGGTATTTCGGGTTTAATTTTTAGTTAGTTGAGCAATTGAGAAAGGTCAGGCGCTGGACCTGTCTGCCGCCAGGCAGGTTCAAAATCCAGTTCTGGCAACAGCGAGCGGGTTCGTAACAAAAATCAATAACTTTAGCAGAAAATTATTCATGTAATATGTTTACAGTTTATGCTATATCAAGCGAAATGAAAAATTATATTTATGTGGGTATGACAAGTAATATTGAACAACGTATTCATGCACACAACAGTGGATATGAAAGAACAACAAAACCCTATCGTCCTTTTATCTTGCTTTTTAGCAAAGAATATTCTTCGCGAATAGAAGCCAGAATGTGGGAGAAATATTACAAATCAACCACGGGTAAAACAGAGCTAAGAAAGATTCAGGGACAAAAAAATAGTTACTGAAACAGTTTTGGTAATTCGGGTTTAATTTTTAGTTTTGCGAACCAATTTGCAAAAAGCCCAGGTGGCGGAATTGGTAGACGCGCTGGATTCAAAATCCAGTTCTGGCAACAGAGTGCGGGTTCGATTCCCGCCCCGGGTACTAAAAAGGTTTGAAAATCAACAGATTTTCAAACCTTTTTTTATTCATACAACTTTTCTGTTGTAACCTCATTCTGAAATAGTGTTCTTTTATCGTTATAAAATCTGATAAAATCCTTCGAGTCGGGGCTCCCCCTGTACGGTGCAAAAGCGCCGTGTCCAGCGGGTTGCCAGGGATTTCGCCATACAAGAAAATATGAAATATCGAATGGCCTGATGGTTTCCAGAACCATTGTCCACCACGTGGTGTTGGTGGCAATCGGTCCGCCCGATTCGCTTATAGTGGCGATTTTCTTCTTTTCCTTTGCCAGCTTCGAAACAGTGGCAGCACAACTTTTCAGCATTTCTGGATAATCAGGTCCGCGGTCGTACAAATCGAAACCAAGAATATCGATAATATCATCGCCGGGGTAGCGTTCAAGATATTCTTCTTCAGTTTTAAAACGGTCAGTCGAATAAGTATAAATCAGATGGTGAATGTGCTTTTCATTTTGTAAATACGAAACGGTAAATTTCCAAAGCGATTTGTATTCGTCAATAGTACACAAATTTTTACCCCACCAGAACCAACTTCCGGTGTGTTCGTGAAATGGCCTGAAAAGGATGGGAATGTAAGTTCCGTCATCAGTTTTTAGTGTCAGAAAAAAGGCAGCAAGTTTATCGAGATAATCTTTAAAAAGTTCGTGTTTTGTTCCGCCAGGTAAAATCGATTTTACCACATCTTTCGACGAAACATCCCAAGAAGAACCGCCGGTTAACGGGTTGCGCAGGTGCCAGCTGATTGTGTTTACTCCGCCACGCGCATAAACAGTTTTTATCCAACCCCGAATCTTGTCGAAATGTACCGAATCGAGACTGTAAGCATCGCCCAGTTCAATGTGCCCAAGCTCCCAGCCATATACCGCCGGGTAATCGCCGCAAACATCTTTCACATCCGAGCGACCTTCTTCATAAACCCAGCCTTCGCCATAAGCCAGGTCATCCTGATGCCCAAACATAACACCTACATCTTTCAGTTTTGCCAGATTTTGATACAGTTTTTGGGTTTCAGCAGTGGCTTTTGGGTCGGTGGGCATTTTGAGTTTGGGTTGAGCCATCGTAAAAAGCGGAATAAAAAGTAAAATAAACAGATTTTTCATATCGGTTTTTGTCAGATAAAGTTGAATGTTAATCCAAATCGAAACATTTTTAAGTTTTCAAAGTTAAACTTAAATCAGATTTGAAAAAAAGGTAAAATTAAATAAAGACTATTTTGACTTATTTATTTAATTTGCCCACAATTAAAGTATTTGAACGATTAACAAACTAAAAAATTAAAAAATGAAAAGCTACTATTTACTTACACTTGGAATGGTTTTCCTACTTTTTGCCTCATGCGACAAAATAAAAGAGGCAACAACGGTTGAAATTGAAACTGAACTTGAAGTTGAAATTCCTATTGCAACAACTGGTACTTCAAATGCTACCAAATCGGCTGATGCCGGAATCAATTCCTTCCAATATGGTGGTAATGCTACGTTTTCACTGGCTGATAACGAAGATTTAGCAGATTATGTGAATAATATTGATGAAATAATTGCCGACGGAGTTGCCACAATACAGATTAACGGTGTGCCTGTTGAGGGTTCAATAAATACCTGTCTGATGAAATTTGGAATTGCCCCGACAGCCGGAACCACTGCTTTTAATCTTACAACTCCAGTTGTGGCAAATAATGGTATAATTTCGATTACAGATGTTGCCTGGGTTAACGGTTTGTTAAACACATTGAAGCAAAACATGAAGGCAGCATACAAATTTGATGTAAGCGGAGACGCAAGCTTTGATGTAAATCATGTGATTAAAATTAAAGTACCTGTACTTATTAAAGCCAACCCGCTTTAAAGAAGCAATTGTAATCCGTTAATCTGAAATCGTTTCAGCAGTAATTCACAATAGATATTTTATTATGAATTACGACCAGTTAATGGTCATGAAACGATTTCAGATTTTTTTTGTTTTAATCCGGCATTTGCAGCTCCTCGTTTTTTAGGAAAGAATTTCGCAATTTGTAATTTACAATTTGTAAATCGCAATTTGTATCTTACATTTTACGAATCGAATAATGCACAGCATCCATCTTAAAAATACCGACCCGTACTTTTGCCTCGCAGCCGAAGAATATCTGATGAAGAATTTTGAGGATGATATTTTTATGCTTTGGCAAAGCGAAAATGCGGTGGTGGTGGGCAAACACCAGAATGCTGCTGCTGAAATCAATCACCGGTTTATACACGAAAACAACATTGCGGTTTGCCGCCGTATTTCGGGTGGTGGAACTGTTTTTCACGATTCGGGAAACATAAATTTCACCTTCATAAAGAACGTAAAAAGTCAGGCCGAAATCAGTTTCAGGGTTTTCACTGCTCCTGTTGTTAAAGCGCTGGCAAAACTTGGAATTGAAGCCACCACTTCGGGGCGGAACGATTTATTGATTGATGGACTGAAAATTTCGGGAAATGCCGAACATGTTTACAAAAACAGGGTGTTGCACCACGGTACTTTGTTGTTCGATTCTGATTTGAAAAACCTGGGGCAGGCAATAAAAGTTGTTCCCGGAAAATACGAGGGAAAAGCTGTGCAGTCGAACCGCAGCCCGGTGGCGAATATTTCTCAGTTTCTGAAAACACCGATGACAACCGGCGAATTCATTCAGTTTTTATTAAATGTTCAGCTCGAAAATGCAGAGAATCATTCTTTCGAACTGGCAGAAACCGACCTGCAAAATATAGAAAACCTGGCCACCGAAAAGTTCAGAACATGGGAGTGGAACTTTGGGTATTCACCAAAATATACCTTCAGAAATGAGTTGGAAATTGATGGGAAAAAGCTTTCAGTCAGGCTTGCGATAGAAAAAGGAATTATTGAGGAAGCAGAAGTTTTCGGGGGAAACTTCTGTAAAAATGAATGTTTGCAAGTTCAAATAATACTGACTGGGGAAAGGCATTCTTACGATGTTCTTTTATCTTTTAAGGAAATTAATGGAATTGTTTCTGCCTTTTTCTAAAAACAAAAACGTGCCGCAAAATCCAATTTGCAGCACGTTCTATTCCTATATTCAAGATTCTAATCTTCCAATATTATCTCGGCATCGGATACCCCTCTAATTTTTTCAGATTCTTTGCAATTTCCTCTTCCGGATATTCGTAGTCGTTTAATTCTCCGTTCAGGTATTTGTTGTAGCCAACCAAATCCATCAAACCATGACCGCTGAAGTTGAAAAGAATCACTTTTTCCTTACCTTCTTCCTTTGCCTTTTTGGCTTCGCGAATAGCAACTGCAATGGCGTGTGTGGTTTCAGGTGCGGGAATAATGCCCTCGGTTTTCGAGAATAAAAGACCGGCTTCGAAACATTCGCTTTGGTGAATTGCCTGGGCTTCCATCAATCCGTCGCGCAGTGCAGCGCTTACAAGCGGAGCCATTCCGTGGTAACGTAAACCACCGGCATGAATTGGTGCGGGTACAAAATTGTGTCCCAGACTGTTCATCGCCAAAAGAGGTGTCATTTGCGCCACATCGCCGTGGTCGTAAATAAACGGAGCTTTGGTTAAAGTGGGGCAGCTAAATGGTTCGGCACCAATAATCTGGATGTTTGCACCATGAATTTTTTCATACATAAAAGGGAACGAAATACCTGCAAAATTACTTCCGCCACCGCAACAGCCAATCACAATATCAGGGTTTTTAATGCCCACTTTAGCTAGCTGTTTTTTTGCTTCCAAACCAATAATTGTCTGGTGCAACATCACATGGTTCAACACCGAACCCAGCGAATAACGGGTTCCACCGGTTGGGTCGGTAACGGCAGCTTCAACGGCTTCCGAAATGGCGATTCCCAAACTTCCGGGTGTATCGGGGAATTGAGCGCGAATATTGCGTCCGGCCTGTGTTTCCATGCTTGGACTCGAAATACAGGTTCCACCCCAGGTTTCCATCATCATCTTTCGGAAAGGTTTCTGGTCGAAACTTACACGCACCATAAAAACTTTGCATTCGATGCCGCCCAACTGTGCGCAGGCGTACGAAAGGGCCGAACCCCACTGTCCGGCTCCGGTTTCAGTGGTCAGTTTTTTAATGCCAAACTGTTTATTGTACCAGGCCTGGGCAACGGCAGTGTTGGGTTTATGACTTCCGGCAGGAGAAACACTTTCATTTTTGTAGTAGATTTTTGCCGGTGTTCCCAGCGCTGCTTCCAGTTCATAAGCACGAATCAACGGACTTGGACGCCACTGTTTTAAAATGTCGCTGATTGGGGTTGGAATATCTATCCAACGTTCCTGGCTGACTTCCTGTTCAATCAGGTTCATCGGGAAAACGGGAGCCAGCATTTCGGGTGTTACAGGTACTCCTCCTGGTCCCAGCGGCGGGTTTAGCGGCGTTGGCAGATCGGGTGAAAGGTTGTACCATTGTTTAGGCATCTCCGACTCGTCTAAAAAAATCTTCTTTATTCTTGTCATGATTTATAATTTTTGGTTAATGTTTAATATTTTTTAATCTCAATACTCATTACTCTTATTCTCACAATCTAAAATAAAAAAGGGACTTCCTGCATACACGCAGCAAATCCCTTTTCCGGCCTCACGACCGCAAAACAGTATGTAATTCTCGCGCTTCCATTTTCACGTTGCGCCAGCTCCACGCTGTTCCATATAAAGGCTCTTTGTACATATCTCTCTAAAATTCAGTTTGTAAAACTAATGATATTTTTATTTCAGTCAAATCATACTTTGTTATTTAAAGGTGCGATGAAAAGAACATCTGATTTTTTGTTTATGGAATTTTGTAATTTTGGGCAAAACGCATAAAAATGAATGTTTCAGATTTAAAATTGAAAATTTTCAGAGAAATTGATTCACTCGAAGCTTCAAGATTGGAAGAGTTTTATGGAGTAATGCTGAATTTTGTAAACGGCAGAAAAGAAGATGATGAGTGGATTGGTTTATCAGAAACTGAAATTACTGGAATTGAAGATGCAATTGATGAATTGGATGCTGGCAAAGGAATTCCCCATGACCAGGTCTTAACAAAATTCAGGGATATTTATAATCATGCCTAAACAACTCTTTTGGTAGCCTCTTGCAGAACAAGACTTTGAATCTATCCTCAGATTTGAATAGTATTTTTTTCTGTGGACTTCATTTGTTTTGTCATTCGCTCCGAATATCTATTTTTGCAGCAGATTAAAAATCAGATTTTTTAAAATGACAAATAAACTCACCGTTTTGAGCGGAATTCGCCCCACCGGATTTTTACACCTCGGCAACTATTTTGGTGCAGTGCGTAGTTTTGTAAAAATGCAGCACGATTATAACTGCTTCTTTTTTATTGCCGACATTCATTCGCTCACAACCCACCCAACTCCCGAAAACCTGCAGACTGGTGTGAAACAGGTTCTGGCCGAGTATCTTGCGTGTGGAATCGACCCTGAAAAAGCAACCATTTTTATTCAGAGCGACGTGCCCGAAGTTTCAGAATTGTACGCTTTTCTGAATATGAATGCTTATCTCGGTGAACTGGAACGTACCACTTCGTTTAAGGACAAAGCCCGCCAGCAACCCGACAATGTAAATGCAGGATTGCTTACCTACCCGGTTTTAATGGCTGCCGATATTCTGATTCACAAAGCCAATTTTGTGCCGGTGGGTAAAGACCAGGAACAAAACCTTGAAATGGCGCGCAAGTTTGCACAACGTTTTAACTACATGTACAAAACCGAGTTGTTCCCGTTACCAAAACCTTACACTTTCGATGGGAAAGACATGATAAAAGTGCCCGGCCTTGATGGCAGCGGCAAAATGGGTAAATCAGAAGGAAATGCCATCAACCTTTACGAAGATCCGAAGGATATTCGCAAAAAAGTGATGAGGGCAGTTACCGATTCGGGGCCAACTGAACCCAATCAGCCAAAAACCGAACCGGTTGAAAACCTGTTTACTTTACTGAAAATTGTTTCAACACCCGACACTGTGGCGCATTTCGATGCGTTGTACAACAGCTGCGAAATTCGTTACGGCGACCTTAAAAAACAATTGGCCGAAGATATTATTGCTTACACAGCGCCCATTCGCGAGCGGATTATTGAAAATCTGAAAAATGAAGCGTATCTTGGTAAAGTGGCAAAACTGGGTGCCGAAAAGGCACGCGAGTCTGCTTCCAGAACGTTGCAGGAAGTAAAAGAGGTTATCGGATTCAAAAGGCTTTTCTAACAAAAAGCATCATACCCCATATGATTTTGGCCGGGCTGTTGCCTGGCCTTTTTCATGATGATTTTTAAGCCAAAGACCTGACTGCTGCAGGCAAGTTAAGAGATTTTGAAAGCTGAAATTTCAACTATGTTTTTTGCAAGGAAGAGAGCACTCTGTAACTCAACTGACAATTTTTAACTGATAATTTTTTCAACTTGTGAATCTGTGTCATCAATTCTTTAATTTGTACAAAATTTCGAAGTTATGAGCACAAATCTGAAATTCAAAGCCGTGGTTTTCGACATGGACGGGGTTATCACCAAAACAGCCCTGACCCACGCTGCCGCATGGAAAAAAATGTTCGATGAATACCTGCTGAAAAGGGAAATGGATCACAACGAACCGTTTGTTGAGTTTACCCACGCCGGCGACTACTTGCCATATGTTGACGGAAAACCGCGTTACAAAGGTGTGCAGTCTTTTCTCGAATCACGGGGTATCAGTATTCCTTTTGGCGACCCGGCTGATGCTCCCGGAATCGAAACTATTTGCGGACTTGGTAACCGGAAAAATTTTGCCTTTAACGAAGTACTCGAAATGGAAGGAGTAGAAGTTTATCCTTCAACAGTGGCACTTTTGCACGAATTAAAGGCAGCCGGAATAAAACTGGGCGTGGCATCGTCGAGCAAAAACTGCAAACCGGTACTCGAAAGGGTTGATTTGCTCGACATTTTTGATACAAGGGTGGATGGTGTTGTTTCGGCTGAATTGGGTTTACATGGCAAACCAGAACCCGATATTTTTACCACCGCCTGTGATATTTTCGGGGTGAAATACGCCGAAGCGATTGTGGTTGAAGACGCTGTTTCGGGTGTTCAGGCCGGGAAAAAGGGCAAATTTGGACTGACACTCGGTATTGCCCGCGAAAACAACCGTAACGAATTGCTCGAAAACGGGGCTGATTTTGTGGTGGAAGATTTGGAAGAAATCGGAGGAATGGAAGGGTTGAATAAGTTGTTTGAATTAAACCAAAACAAATGAAAAATGTCGTCATTATTTTTTCGTTTCTGTTTTTCTCGACCAATTTGATGGCTAAAATTGATCCCATAAAAGTGCTGATTATTGACGGTTACAGCAATCATGACTGGAGATATACTACTGAAGTAATAAAAACGATGCTTGTAAACTCGGGTTTTTGTGAGGTTGATATTTCCACCGCACCAACCAATAATTCTTCTGAATACAATAGTTGGAATCCCGATTTTTCGAAATACGATGTTGTGGTTCAAAATGTAAACAGCCTGGGGAACGGTAATTCGTGGCCAAAACCGGTTCAAACCAAGTTTGAAAATTACATGAAAAATGGCGGGGGAATGTACGTTTTTCACTCAGCTAACAATTCATTTCCCGAATGGGAAGAGTACAACAAAATGATTGGACTCGGATGGAGAAATGCAGATCAGGGTATTGCCATCGAAATTAAAGACAATAAAATGGTGAAAATTTCTTCGGGTGAAGGAGAAAGTACCAGCCACGGTCCACGCGTCGATTTGGTGGTGAATGTTTTAAAATCGCATCCAATCAATCAGGGATTTCCTGCAAAATGGAAGACGCCCGACATCGAATTATATACTTATGCACGCGGTCCGGCTGAAAACATAGAAGTTTTATCCTACACATTCGATACAAAAACAAATAAAAACTGGCCGGTTGACTGGGTTGTAAATTACGGTGAAGGCAGGATTTATAATTCAACTTTCGGCCATTTATGGAACGATTTAAGAATGCCGCCAAGCGTTCAGTGTGTTGGTTTTCAAACCACTTTTCTCAGGGCAATTCAGTGGGTGGCAGATAAAAATGTCACGGTGAAAATCCCTAAAAATTTCCCTTCCGAAAATGAAGTTTCCTTAAATCCATTCGAGTTGGTTTATGATAAAAAAGATGGCTGGGAAGATTTATTTAACGGGAAAAATCTGGAAGGCTGGGAAATCAAATGCAGACCCGAAGATCGGGGGAAAGAATTCTGGATCGTAAAAAACGGTGTAATCGAATGTAATTCAATTGGCAAACCCGATCACAATTATTTCTGGCTGATGCATAAAAATGAATATTCTGATTTTAATTTGCGACTGAAATTCCAGATTTTCAAATCTTCTACCGGCAACAGTGGTGTTCAGTTCCGAAGCCGTTACGATTCTTCAGAAACTGCCCGCGAAGGAGGCTGGTTGAATGGTCCGCAGGTTGATATTCATGCACCAAGTCCATTTCGAGCTGGATTAATTTACGATGAAACCGACGGTGTAAATCGGTGGATTCACCCTTCAATGCCCGATTGGAAAATTGGCGAAAATGATGTTCCAAAAGCAGCACTTCAAACCGAACTGGTTTATGCCGACGAAAATCGGGATGCCTGGAACAACATGGAAATCATTTGCGAGGGAATGAAAATCAGAACTTTTGTAAACGGCAAACTTGTTACCAGTTTCGATGCAACAGGAATTCTGGATAATGCAATTCATAAAAAGAAAAATGTGGGTACTTCCGGTCAAATTGCGTTGCAACTTCACGCTGCCGACGAGTTGCTGATTCGTTATAAAGATTTAAAAATCAGAGAACTTAAAATGCCGGGCAATAATTTTACCAAGAATACAATTCAAAAATTACAGGAATGGTACAATCCTGAAACCGGACTTTGGGAAACCACCGGCTGGTGGAATTCAGCCAATGCACTTACCGGAATTATCAGATATTCGGCGGTTACCGGCGACAAATCATTTGAACCAATTATCGAGAACACTTTTCAAAAGACCAAAATGATAAATGTTCCTGCGAGCGAGGCATATCCGGCACAGAGAACCAAAAATTATATCAACGAATACTACGATGACGAGGGCTGGTGGGCGTTAGCATGGATTGAGGCTTACGATTTGACAAGTGATCGAAAATACCTTGAAATGTCAAAGACCATTTTTGAGGATATGGAGAAAGGTTGGGATGAAAGGTGCGGAGGTGGGATTTATTGGAAGAAGGGGATGACTTATAAATCGGCAATATCGAATGAATTGTTTATGTTACTGGCTGCACGGCTCGCTCTGAGGGACGAAAACAACGCTCATTACAAATCTTGGGCTTTAAAAGAATGGAACTGGTTTTCGCAAACCGGTATGATTAATGATTTACCTCTAGTGCTTGATGGTGTAAAAGACAGTTGTGTCGCAGCAGGAAGGCATTATACCTATAATCAGGGAGTTATTATTGCTGCACTCACTGACATCACAAAAATCACCGGCGACAAAAGTTATATTGAGCAAGCCAGCCGGATTGCCGCTGCAGCAATAAAATATATGTCAACAGAAGAAGGCGTTTTAAGAGGTCATCCAAAACAGGAAGAAGGCGCTGACGGCGTTCAGTTTAAAGGAATTTTTATGCGGCATCTGTCTTATTTGTATCAACATACCAAAAACGAGATTTTCAGAGAGTACATACTCCAAAATGCAGAATCCATTGAAAAATATGGAACACAGGCGGGTACAGCTTTGGTTGGAGCTCAGTGGCGTGGACCTTTTGATAAAGCAGATGCCGGGAGACAAAGCTCGGCTGTTGATGCTTTGGTGTCTGCTATTGAAGTGACAAAATAAACCGCGTTTATTGAGCCGATTTGAGTCTTGGGCTTGTTCTGAGAAGACAAAGAACCCATTTCTTTTTTTACCTTTGGTTTCTACCTGAAAACAAACCTGATTATGAATAAGATTCTGTTTACTTTTTTTGCGGTTTTGTTATTGTTGTCCTGTAAAAATCAATCTGCTAAAATTGCGGATTCTGCAAAGCCCAACATTGTTTTTATCCTTGCTGACGATTTGGGTTACGGCGATTTGAGTTGTTATGGTCAGCAACATTTTCAAACCCCGAATCTCGACAAAATGGCTGCCGGTGGAATGCTTTTCACGCAACATTACTCGGGAACTGCAGTTTGCGCACCGTCCCGTTGTTCGGTAATGACTGGCAGGCACACCGGTCATACTGCCATCCGCGGAAACAAGGAGTGGAAACCCGAAGGCCAGTTTCCAATGGCAGGTAGCGAAATCACTGTGGCTGAACTGCTGAAGAAAGCCGGTTACACAACCGGCGCATTTGGCAAGTGGGGTCTTGGATTTACAGGTACCGAGGGCGACCCCAACCAGCAGGGATTCGACGAATTTTTTGGTTACAATTGTCAGCGGCTGGCGCACAATTATTATCCCGGTCATTTGTGGGACAACCAGCAAAAAGTGGAAGTCACTGAAAACGGCGGAGATAAATTTGAAGTTTACGCTCCGGAACTGATTCATCAGCGGGCGCTGCAATTCATCGAAAAAAACAAAGACAAACCTTTTTTCCTGTTTTATCCAAATGTAATTCCACATGCCGAACTGCTTCTGCCCGAAGAAAATCTGGCTGAATTCAGGGGCAAATTCCTACCCGAAAAAGCATTTAAAGGAGCCGAACCCGGGAGTGAAGGATTTCGCGAAGGTCCATACGGAACTCAGCCCGAAAGTCATGCGGCATTCGCTGCAATGGTAACCATACTTGACAAACAGGTGGGCGAAATTCTCGGAAAACTGAAAGAACTCGGGTTGGAAAAAAATACGCTGGTCATTTTCAGTTCCGATAACGGTCCGCACAAGGAAGGAGGCGCCGACCCCGATTTTTTCGACAGCAATGGACCACTGCGTGGCTACAAACGCGATTTATACGAAGGTGGAATCCGCGTTCCGATGATTGCTTTCTGGGAAGGCAAAATTGTGGCCGGTTCAAAGTCGGAGCATATTTCAGCTTTCTGGGATTTGCTGCCAACAGCAGCCGAAGTTGCTGGTGTTAAAGCTCCTGAAAATATTGATGGAATTTCTTATTTATCAACATTATTGGGGAAAGAACAGGTACAACACGAATATCTGTATTGGGAATTTCACGAACTCGGGGGCCGGCAGGCAGTGCGCAAAGGTGACTGGAAACTGGTGAAGTACCAGGTTTTCGACCCCGAAAAAACAAAGGTTGAATTGTACAATCTTTCAGAAGATATTGGCGAAGAAAACAACTTGGCTGAAAAGTATCCCGAAATAGTAAAAGAACTTTCGGAATTGATAAAAACAGCCAGAACTGAGAATATGGATTTTCCGTTTCAGTTGCCTGAAAATTAAGAAGAGTTATTATTTTGGCGGTTTCAAAAACCAAGAAACAAAAGCTAATCAAAACCTAAAAATATCTCAATGTACGATTTTTCTAAACTATTTATTTTCAGTATCCTTTTTGTTTTTTCGTTTGTAGCAAAGGCGCAAACCGGTGCAATCCGAATCAATCAGGTAGGTTATTATCCCGATGCCAATAAAATTGCCGTTGTGGTTTTTACCGATGCCACCACATTCGAAGTAATAAACACACTCGACAGCACTGTTGCTTTCAGTGGCAACCTGTCGGCAAAAATGTACTGGAAAGATTCGGGCGACACGCTGAAACGAGCTGATTTTTCATCACTGAAAACAGAAGGTACCTATAAAATAAAGATTCCCGGTTTTGGCGAATCTTATCCGTTTGAGATTTCAAAAACCGTTTTGCGGAAAGCTGCTTATGCATCGTTAAAATCATATTATTACCAGCGGAGTTCTTATGAACTGACTGCACCCTATGCGGGTTTGTGGGCAAGGCCTGCCGGTCATCCCGATACACAATGTATTTTGCACGCTTCAATCGGGAAAAGCGGCACCATCTCGTCGCCCGGAGGTTGGTACGACGCCGGCGATTATGGCAAATATGTGATTAACGCCGGAATTTCAGTGGCAACAATGCTTTCGTTTTACGAAAATTTCAACAGCTATTTTGCCGACAGTACCATTCTGATTCCCGAGTCAGGAAATGGTCAGAACGACCTTCTGGATGAGGTGAAATTTGAACTCGACTGGCTGAAAACCATGCAGGATAACGACGGTGGCGTATTTTTCAAATTGACCACTTTAAATTTCTCAGGAATGGTGATGCCCGCAGCCGACAAAGCTGCAAGGTATGTAATTGGAAAAACAACTGCATCGGCACTCGATTTTGCTGCAATGATGGCCATGGCTGGCCGTATTTACAGTGATTACGATTCGGCTTATGCAGCCGATTGTATTACACGCGCCGAAAATGCGTGGGTTTGGGCAAAAGCACATCCGGCCATCTATTTCAAAAATCCTGCTGATGTTTCAACCGGCGAATATGGCGACGGTAATGTTACCGACGAATTTATCTGGGCTGCTGCCGAGTTGTTCATCACCACGCAAAAAGCCGAATTTAAAACCTATCTCGAAAGTAAAAGCGGTTCTTTGCGTTATACAAATGCGCCAGGTTGGCCAAATGTCCAGCCGCTGGCTTCGCTTTCGCTTGCAACGCGGACAAACGGTCTTTCGGCTTCGCTGCTCACCACCATCAAAAGCTCCATCATTTCCAAATCCGACAGCTGGCTCAGCCAGATTGCATCCCACCCGGCCAGAATTCCGCAATTCGGTTTTTACTGGGGCTCGAACAGCGGAATTGCCAACATGGGTGTGGGTTTGCTGTATGCCTATATTCTTACAAACGATGCGAAATACATCAAAGGTGCTGCCGAGTGTGCCGATTATCTGCTGGGAAAAAATGCCACCGGCTTTTCTTTTGTTTCGGCTTACGGCAGCAAAACACCCATGAATTTTCACCACCGCCCATCATCGGCTGACGGAATCGCACAACCCGTTCCGGGATTTGTTTCAGGCGGGCCAAACGGGGGAAAAGAGGACAATGAAAAATATCCTTTCACTAATCCTGCAAAATGTTTTGTCGATGTGGTGGGAAGTTACGCTTCAAACGAAGTGTGTATTAACTGGAACTCGCCAATGACAGCGCTTTTTGCCGGTGTTGATGCAGTACTCGGCGACAGTTCATCTGTCGATTTCGAGGTACAGACAGCCGTTAACAATCCACCGGCTGTAACAATTTCATCGCCGGGATACAATGCAAGCATCGGGTCCGACATACCTTTAAAAATTAAAGGAACAGCAACCGATGCCGATGGAATTTCGAAAATTGAATATTATGTCGATGCACGTTTTTATGGTGAATCAGCAACCGGTCAGATTGATTTTCCGATGGATTCCTTGACTTTTGGTTCTCATACGATTACTGTTCTCGCTTTCGACAAAAAAGGACTGACAACTGAAAAAACAAATGTTTTTACGTATTATGCAGTCACTGCAATTCCGGGGAAAGTGGAAGCCGAATATTATTCAAATATGAAAGGTATCTCAACACAAACCACAACTGACGAGGGTGGTGGCTTGAATATCACAGGACTCGATGCAGCAGATTTTATTGATTATAGTTTGAATATTCAGCAGGCTGGCGATTATATGATTGAATTTAGGGTGGCAAGTAGTGCGGGTGGCGGTAAATACGAAATTCGCAAAATTTCGCAGGCAGTAATTGGTTCGGGTGTTTTTCCTGCTACCGGCGGATTACAAAAATGGACTACAATCACCGATACAGTGAGTTTTGCTGCCGGAAAACAGACCATTCGTTTGTACTGTGTTACAGCCGGATGGAATATCAACTGGCTGAATTTTACCTATCTGAACCCGACTGCAATCGGTGATTTATCAGCCGGTAACAATGTAAATACAGTTGTTGTGTCGCCAAATCCGGTAAAAGGTGATTTCACTTTAAAATATAATCTTACAGAACTTTCACCGGTTGAATTTACGCTTTGCGACATCAGGGGCAATCTCGTAGAAACTCAGATTTTCAGTGGTATTCAAACAAATTCAGGCGATTTTGTTTGGCAGTTGAAAAACCACCTTGCACCCGGAATGTACATCGTAAATATGTACAGCAAAGGGAAGAAAATAGCTGATTGCAAATTGGTAAAAGAGTAAATTCGCTAAAAACCAATTTTTATGAAACCAAAACATTTGAAACCAGTTTTCTTTTCCGGGTTTTTCCTGTTTATTCTGACTGCAGGAGCAATTTTTATGTCGTGCCAACCTACGAAAAAACAAACTGAATACGCCGGAAAACCCTTTCATGATTCGGTTTACCAGGCCGGGCCGCAAACCATTCCCGGAAAACTGCATTGCGAGTATTACGATTTTGGCGGCGAAGGAATCGCTTTTCACGATGAGGATTCGGTCAACTCGGGAAGCGGTGCACTGAATCCGGCCAACGGAACTTATCTCCACGAATTCAGAATGAATGAGGCAGTTGATATTTCGTACACAAAATTCACAGAACCACCCATCGACAGTACCATTTACAACCTTGTTCAGCCCGAAAAAAACCAGTTGTATGTAGGCTGGACAAAACCCGGTGAGTGGACAAAATACACAGTTGATGTTATCGAAACAGGAACTTACAATCTCGGTCTGATGTACACTTCCAACAAGGGCGGAAAGATTTCAGTTTCGGTAAACGATGCGGATGCAACCGGACCGATTGATATTCCGACCACCTTCAATGAAGCCGACACAGTTGCCTGGCGCCAGTGGCACCACTGGAATTACCTCGGCAACATGGCAGAAATCAAACTTGAAAAAGGGTTGCAGACGATAACGTTGCACACCATCGAAAATGGTGATATGAATTACGATTACATCAGCTTCGACCGTATAAATGAATGAAAAGATGAACAGAAATCTTAAACTGTTTGCTGCACTTTTATTTCTGTTTTCAGGTTGTAACAGTTTGTTTTCAGCCGAAAAAATAAAACCCAATTTCATTTTCATTCTCGCCGATGATTTCGGATATCACGATTTAAGTATTTCAGGAAGCAAGTTTTACGAAACGCCCTCCATCGACAGAATTGCCCGCGAGGGAATGGTTTTTACCGATGGATACGCTGCTTGCCAGGTTTGCAGTCCGTCGCGTGCCAGCATCATGACAGGCAAATTCCCCGCTCGTCACGGCATCACCGACTGGATTGGCGCTGCAACCGGCGAAGAATGGCGAAAAACCGGGCGGTTCAACAAACTGCTTCCACCTGAATATTTGCACAACCTGCCGCACGAATACATCACTTTACCCGAAGCATTGAAGGAAGCAGGTTACAACACTTTTTTTGCAGGAAAATGGCATCTCGGCGAAATAGGTTCTTGGCCCGAAGACCACGGTTTTGACATCAATAAAGGCGGCTGGGATGCCGGAAGTCCGAAAGGCGGCTATTTTTCGCCTTTCGAAAATCCCAGTTTAAAGGATGGTCTGGCCGGCGAAAACCTCGAAATGCGGCTGGCCCGCGAAACAGTTCAGTTTTTAAACTACAACAAAAACAAGCCGTTTTTTGCGTTTCTGTCGTTTTATGCCGTGCACGGTCCGTTGGAAACCACGCACGAAAAATGGTCAAAATACCGCGAAAAAGCAGTTAAACAGGGAATCGCACCAACTGCTTTTCAAATGGGTCATTTTCTTCCCATCCGTCAGGTGCAAGACCATCCGGTTTATGCCGGTCTGGTTGAATCGATGGACGACGCGGTGGGTGAAGTTTTAAAAGAGCTCGATAAACTCGGACTTGCTGAAAATACAGTGGTGATTTTTACTTCTGACAATGGCGGCGTTGTGGCCGGTGATGCTTTTTCGACCTCGAACCTGCCACTGCGCGCCGGAAAAGGTTACCAGTTTGAAGGAGGAATCCGTGAACCATATTTTATCAAAGTTCCCGGAATCCGTGGCGGACAAAAATGTGTAACCCCGGTTACCGGAACCGATTTTTACCCCACCATTCTCGAACTCGCCGGAATCCCGCTGAAACCAAAGGAACACGCCGATGGACAAAGTCTTGTTCCGTTACTGAAAGGCGCGACAATGGCTGAACGGCCGCTCATCTGGCACTACCCGCATTACGGAAATCAGGGCGGCGAACCTTCATCGGTTATTCGGTTGGGCGACTGGAAACTGATTCACTATTACGAAGATGGCCGGGAAGAACTCTACAACCTGAAAAACGATATCAGCGAAACTACCGACCTTGCAGCCCGTGAACCCGCAAAAGTAATGGAACTCCACGAAAAACTGTTTTCGTGTTTAAACGAAGTAGGCGCCCGTTTTCCGAAACCTGACCCGCAATACGATGCTTTAAAGGAAAAGGAATACCTGCACAAAGTGGAAACCGAACAGATGCCAAAGCTCGAAAAGCAGCGGCTGAGCTTTCTTTCGGAGTATTTCGACCCGGGAAACAACTGGTGGGGCAGCGAAGTAAAACAGCTAAAACAACTGGAAAATGAATAGAAATTTATGGTTTGCAGCAGCAATACTTGTTGCCTCGTGCAGCACTCAAAAAATAGCAGTTTCCGGTTTTAAAACCGAAAACACCGACAGGGTTTACCAGTATTCGCTGTTTACGGCGCTGGCCAACAGCATTTACGATGGCACATTTACAGTTGCCGGAGTAAAAACAAAAGGTAACATGGGTTTGGGAACCTATAACGGACTGGATGGCGAAATGATTGTAAACAACGGCAAAGTGTACCAGTTTCCGGCCAACGGAAAAGTTACGATGCCCGCCGATAAATCGCTGGTACCGTTTACTGTAGTAAAGTTTTTTCAACCCGATTTTGTGGTTGAAACCGGCACGGTTACCGATTATCCGGCGCTGAAAAAGCTCGTGGAAAAACAGTTTTCGTCGCCCAATTATATTTATGCGCTGAAAGTTACCGGAACCTTTTCCCGTATTAAATGCGGCAGCGCCGAAAAACAGGAACTTCCCTATGAAAAAACGCTCAGCGAAGCCATTGCCAACCGCCCTGTTTTTGAATCGGAAAACATTCAGGGAACACTCGTGGGTTTTTGGTTTCCGGAGTATGTGGGTGGAGTAAACATCCCCGGATTTCATCTCCATTTTATCTCGGCCGACGAAACCAAAGCCGGACACGTGCTGGAGTTTGAAGCCACAAACCTGAAAATTGAAATCGACCAGAGCAGCGGCCTTGAATTTGACCTCCCCGAAACCGAAGCTTTTAAAACAAAGGTTTTTGATTTGTCGCAGGGATACAACAAACCGGCAAAACAAACACCATCAAAATAAACCAACTGATTTTTTACTATGAAAACCAACCATTTTTTAATTACCCTTACTTTCCTCTTACTTTTTTTCCAGGGAATTGCACAAAAAACAGAGATTAAATATCTCTCCGGAACCGATGCTGCAAATACAGTTCAGTGGGATTTCTTTTGCACCGAAGGTCAAAACAGCGGAAAATGGACAAAGATTGCAGTACCATCGAACTGGGAATTACAGGGATTTGGAAACTACAATTACGGTCACGACTGGAGTAACAAGGACAAAAAACTGGGCAAGGAACACGGGTTGTACAAACACGAATTTCAAGTTCCGGCCAACTGGAAAGGCAAAACCGTGAATATTGTTTTCGACGGTTCAATGACCGACACACGGGTAAAAATCAATGGGAAATCAGCCGGAGAAGTTCATCAGGGCGCTTTTTACCGTTTTAAATACGACATTTCAAAACTGTTGAAATACGGTAAAACCAACTTACTGGAAGTGGATGTGGCAAAGCATTCTGAAAATGAATCGGTAAACAAAGCGGAACGGCAATGTGACTTTTGGATTTTTGGTGGCATTTTCCGTCCAGTTTTTCTCGAAGTTTTGCCCGAAATCCATTTTACCCAAACTGCAATTGATGCCAAAGCTGACGGTTCGTTTAACATGTTAATTACGCTGAACAACGCCAATTCCGATTATTCGGTTTGGATTGATTTATTCGATTTGCAGGGAAATAAAATCGACGAAACGGTTCAATCCGAAATCAAAAAAGGGTTCTTAGAAAAAATGATTTCGGGGAAATTTGAAAGCGTAAAATCATGGAATCCGGAATGGCCAACTTTATACAACATGAAAATCACCCTGAAAAGAGGGGATCAAATTTTGCACGAAGTCACCGAACGGATTGGTTTCCGAACGGTTGAACTACGCAAACACGACGGGTTTTATGTAAACGGCGAAAAAGTGGTTTTCAAAGGGGTGAACCGCCACTCGTTCTGGCCCGAAACCGGCCGCTGTCTGAGCGAGGAAAACCACTTCACCGATATTCGTTTGATAAAAGAAATGAACATGAATGCCGTTCGGATGTCGCATTATGTTCCCGACAAACGGTTTTTGGAATTGTGCGATTCGCTCGGATTATTTGTGCTGGACGAAGTTACCGGTTGGCAGGATAGTTATGACACAATTGTTGGTCCGAAACTGGTAAAAGAAACAGTTTTGCGCGATCACAACCACGCATGCGTTGTGGTTTGGGATCATGGTAACGAAGGCGGTTGGGACTTTGCAAACGAAAAAGGATTTCATGAATATGATATTCAGAAACGCCCTGTCATTTACCCGTGGCTGCTTCGTAACGGAGTTGACACGCATCACTATCCCGAATTCAATTTTGCCATCGGGCGGTTTGTTTTTGGTAACGACCCGTTTATGGCCACCGAACTGCTGCACGGATTGTATGATGGCGGACATGGCGCCGGACTTGAAGAGTACTGGCGCAGCTACGAATCGTCGCCATTGCACGCCGGTGGATTTTTATGGGTGCTGGCCGACGAGGCAGTTTTACGCACCGACATGCAGGGAACGGTTTTCGATGGTAACGGAAACAATGCTCCCGACGGAATTCTGGGGCCACACCGCGAAAAGGAAGGAAGTTTTTACACGATAAAGGAAATCTGGTCGCCGGTACGGGTTGAACCAGTTACCATCAACCGGCAGTGGAACGGCAAATTGTTGCTGAAAAACAAGTTCATTTACACCGATTTAAAGGATTGCATTTTTAGCTGGCAGGCAGTAAAAACTAAAATTGGAAGTACAAAAGAAGAAATCATCGGGAGTGGGACTTTACAAAGCCCTGCTGCAAAACCCGGCGAAACTGTGCAGGTTGAAATCAATTGTAACGAAGCGCTTCAAACTGCCGATATTTTTCGTTTCAAAGCCACAGACCACCATGGAAAAGAACTTTACACCTGGAGCTGGCCGGTAATTCAACCTGAAGAAATAGCGGCTGAATTGGTTAAAATTGCCGGTGAGGAAAATTCGGAAATTGCTGTAAGCGAAACCGGAAATTCAGTTTCAGCTTCTGTTGCGGGTATTGAAATTTCATTTACCAAAGAAAATGGCACACTGCTTTCGGTAAAAAACCGCAAAGGAAATGTTTCGTTTACAAGTGGCCCGGTTTCGGCAGGTGGTGGGTCGGCTGTTACCGGAACGAAATGGGAAAAAGATGCGGAAGGGAATTTTGTTTTCGAAATTAAATATTCAAATTATCCAGAAAAGGTGATTTGGAAGTTGGAAAAAAATGGAATGCTGATGCTGGAAGCCAGTCCGTTGCGGGGTGGGAGAGATGTTGATTTTATTGGCATCTCGTTTAATTACCCTGAAGAGAAATGTACAGGCATAAAATGGATGGGTCGTGGACCGTACCGCGTTTGGAAAAACCGTTTGAAAGGCAGCAACATCGGTGTTTGGGAAAAAGCTTATAACAACACCATTACCGGCGAAAGTTTTAACGAACTGGTTTACCCCGAATTTAAAGGCTACCACGGCAACCTGTACTGGGCAACTTTACAAACCACCGAATCGGATTTTACTGTGATTTCGGAAACGCCAAATCTTTATTTCCAATTGTTTACACCGGCAAAACCGCAGTTTGTAGCTGGTGGCACCTATCCACCTTTTCCAAAGGGTGATATTTCGTTTTTGTATGAAATTCCGGCCATCGGAACCAAATTTAAAAAGCCCGAACAACTGGGGCCAAAAAGTCAGAAAGGAATGTTTACAGGACATGGCGGCGATGAATTTTACCCGATAAAATTGTGGTTCGATTTCAGGGGCGAATAGGGGTGGTTTTGATTTCAGTCTTAAGGAAATGTTTATTGCATTTAACAAAAAGCTTGTTTATTTTTAAGGACTGAAAAACTAAATAACCTTAAAAACAAAGTCCTCAGAAATCGAAGAAGCAACTGAAAAATACTCCTGTTTGTGAGAATTTATAAACCGGTGAATGATTTACTGAATGAATATTAATAAGAAATATTATTTACTTCAAAAGGATATAAAGGTTTATAAACGCCTCCTAATATTAGCGGATATGTTTACCTTTTGTGATGTTGAAGTATAAATATACGAGTTGTGTTTCATGCTGAATAAACAAAGCCAGCGCACATTTGGCACATTTACAAGCTCTGACCCACAGGCGATATCTTAGCTTGTAAATGAGCTAAATTTTTAACAACGCTTAAAAACAATAGAAATAATTTGAGAATAACACCTAAAATAGGTACTTTTCTCGAAAAATTACTAAAGTTGACAGTCGCAGAATATATAAAGAAACTTTTGTCGGTTGAAGAATATTCATTTTCAATAGATGAACTAAGGGCGTATGTTAACAAAAGCGAAGTACCCATTAAAAGAGAACTGGATCGACTTATTGAAAAGGGGGAGATTATTAGCCTCCGAAAAGGTTTTTATCTTATTATAACACCCAGATATTCATCAGCGCAAAAGCTGCCAATTCAGCTTTATTGCGAGAAACTTTTCAAATATTTGGAGCGGAATTATTATGTCGCTCTTTTTTCAGCAGCAAAATTCCACGGTGCAAGCCACCAGCAGGTTCACAGAGACTACCTAATAACAGAGAAACCTAAATTCAACGATATTTCAAAAGGCACAATTGATATTCGTTTTCTTACGACAAGTAACTGGACTGATAAAAATATCCAAATCAAGAAATCTGATGCAGGCCAATATAAAGTGTCTAGTCCTGCTCTGACGATTGTTGACTTAATCCATTATCAAACAAAGTTAGGTGGGATAAACAGGATGCTCGCTGTTATTGAAGAACTGTCAGAAGAGTTAAGTGAATCGGATTTAGTTGAACTGTTAAGTTGGTATCCCAATAAAAGTACATTGCAAAGATTTGGCTTTTTGTTGGAAGAATTTGGGACTAAAGAAGATTTTCAGGATTTAATATTTATGAGTTTAAAATCAATAAATTTTTTCCCGGTTTTACTTAGCCCAAAGTCTAATGAAAAACCCGGAGCTGTAAATAACAGGTGGAAAGTGGTTATTAATATAAAAATGGAGAGTGATATATGATACCAAGACCTTTTATAGCAAAATGGCAACAGCATGCTCCATGGAAAGAATTTGCGCAAGTTGAGCAGGATTTAATTATTTCCCGAACTTTGGTCGAAATCTTTTCCGATGAGTTCCTCCGTGAAAATCTTGCTTTCAGAGGAGGTACAGCTTTACACAAATTATACCTTAATCCAGCAGCAAGATATTCTGAAGATATTGATTTAGTTCAGATAAAACCTGTTCCTATTAAACCAATAATGGAGAGAATTGGAGAGGTTGTTACCTTTTTTGAAGAAAAAAGAGCTACTGAGGTTCGTGGACATGGAGCGAAGGCTTTGTATCGATTCACTTCGGAGTATGAAGAAATACGAATGCGACTGAAATTAGAAATTAACTGCAAAGAACATTTCAACGTGCTTGATTGGGTTGATTTTCCTTTTGAAGTTGCAAGTGAATGGTTTTCTGGTAAAGCTGAAATAAGAACGTACAATATAAACGAACTTCTGGGAACAAAGCTCAGAGCACTTTATCAACGAAGCAAAGGAAGAGATTTGTTTGATTTAGATTATTCCCGTCGAAATATTGATTTAAACTTTGAGCAAATCATAAATTGTTTTAAGGAATACACATCGTTTGCAACAGGCAAAAAACCGCCCGGCAAAAAAGAATTCTTGCTCAACATTGAAGAGAAAGAAAATAGTGCTGAGTTTACTGGAGACATGGAAGCTTTATTGAGACCTGAAATTAAATACAATCAAAGCGAAGCTTTTAATTGGTTGAAAACTGAATTAATTGAAAAAATTTAAATGAGAAATATTACATCAATAGTAAAATCCAGTTAGTCAAAAAGGTAGAAATAGAGTAAAATTCTTAAAAGATGAAATACGAAGTATGACTAAAAAGACTGAGGAATTATCTGCTGTTGCAATTGCTTGTTGTGAAGAAAATAGTTTATCTATCTTAGCAGAAAGAAGATAGAGTTGCCACCCCATGGCATCCATACACATTGTCAAGTCGCTCAAAAAAACCAATGCACAAACCAAAACTTGTAAATGAGCATGCTTGCCTATGTTGACAGAGACAAAAAAAGCACGATAACCTTACTAATTGTATATGCCATGGCAGTTTTAAAGCCAAAATCAACCATTTTCCCATTTCAGTTTTACATTTTCCGAGCAGGCAAATCCCATAACAATCTAAACCGAAACGATTGAAATTTTTTTCCTCGAATTTCCCCAAAGTATTTTTCAGTGTAATTTCTTTTTGTAGGTTTGCGTAACAGAACAAAACAGAACGGTTTTGTTAAAAAACAAGATTAATAACTGTAAACTAAAACTATGAACATTAAACGTAACCCAATTTTGCTGGTTGTGGGCTTTGTAATCATGCTTGGATTCGGATTACAGGCGCAGCAGCCGGTTACACAAGGCCGACAGATGGATTATGAATCCAAACTCGATTCGGTAAGAAGCTATGCTGATTATTTCACACCAGCCACGAACAAAAAAATGACACCCGATGCCGATGGTTTTATCAGGCGCTGGACACTGCTCGAACCCATCAGCAAACCCAACCGCAGCAATACCGTGTTTACCGACAGCTACCTGCGGAAAACCTTTGACACGCTCTATTTTGCCAACCAGTTTACCGTGCTCCCGAAAAACGGCGAAAAAGTAAAAGTGGGCGAACAGGAATTGATGTGGCACGCGCTCGACAGCAAAATCTACAACACCAAATTGTTCAGGTTTGCCTACGGACTGAAAAAGCCGATTTACGGCGTTATTTTCTGGGCTGTAACGGTTGTAAATGCTCCGCAGGAAATGAAGAATGTGAGAATGGCTGTTGGTTCAAATTCGGCATCGATGTGGTGGTTAAACAGAGAGGAAGCAGTGCTTCTTTCGGGCGACAGACGCATGGTGATGGATGATGCCGTTTCGCCGCGGCTGACACTGAAAAAAGGGAAAAATATCGTTCGTGGAGTGGTTATCAACGGTCCCGGAATGAGTGATTTCTGTGTTCGCTTTCTGGATGAAAAAGGAGAGCCGGTAAAAGACCTCACCATTACTTGTGAATAAGAATCTATCCAAATCAGAAATTCAAATACAGAAGGAAATGAAAAAGAATAATATACTGGGCGCAGCAGCCCTTTTCACCATGTTATTGGCCGGAACTGCAACGGCGCAGATTGGCAAACCTTTTATTCACGACCCGTCAACCATTATGGAATGTGATGGAAAATACTACACTTTTGGAACAGGCCGGGGTGGATTAATTTCGGAAGATGGCTGGACCTGGAATGGCGGCGCTGAACGGCCCGGTGGCGGTGCAGCCCCGGATGCCATAAAAATCGGTGATCGTTACCTTGTGGCTTATGGTTCAACCGGCGGTGGACTGGGTGGCGGACACGACGGCAAAATAAACACCATGTGGAACAAAACGCTTGACCCGAAATCGCCCGATTTTAAATTTTCCGAACCCATTGTGGTGGCGCAATCGGTGAACATGGAAGACAACGATGCCATCGACCCCGGGTTGCTGCTCGACCCGACTGACGGGCGTTTGTGGTGTTCTTACGGAACCTATTTCGGCTTTATCCGGCTTGTTGAACTCGACCCGAAAACGGGCGAACGTGTAAAAGGAAACGAAGCCATCAATATTGCCATTGATTGCGAAGCCACCGAACTGGAATACCGCGATGGCTGGTATTATCTGCTGGGCACCCACGGAACCTGTTGCGACGGCGCCAACTCAACCTACAACATTGTGGTTGGCCGCTCGAAAAAAGTAACCGGTCCGTACCTCGATAACATGGGAAGAGACATGCTGAAAGGTGGTGGCAAAATGGTGCTTGCAGCCGGTGAACGACTCATCGGTCCCGGGCATTTTGGCCGCGTGATTCTGGAAGATGGCGTTGAAAAAATGTCGTGCCACTACGAAGCCGATTTAAACCAGGGCGGTCGCAGTGTATTGGGCATCCGTTCGTTACTCTGGAAAAACGGCTGGCCTGTTGCCGGAGAAATCTTTAAGGAAGGAACATACGAAATTGAATCGGAAAGAAGAGGATACGCACTGGAATTGGTTGTAGATTTTGTGCGGATGGCCAACACACGACGCGGTTTTGGCCAGAGCAACGATGAACCCATCAAACCCATTCCGTCGCAGCAACTGGCCGATGTTATCAACACCTGGCCAACCGGAAACATTGGCGTAAGAATAGGAGATTATATGTTCCGTCCGCACCAGAAATGGACGATTACTGCGGTACCCGAAGCCGGTGGTTATTTGGGCGGTCCGTATTATAAAATTGTTATTGAAGGAACCGACCGCGCATTGGCTGCCACTGCCGATGCCGAAGTCATCACAGTTCCGGCATTTACCGGCGCACCCGAACAGTTGTGGCGAATTGACCAACTCACTGATGGAACCTACCGGATTATGCCAAAAATAGTTCCCGGCTCAACCGAAAAACTTGCATTGGTATCGATTGGCGACAGCACACCCACACTGGCAAAATTTGACATGAACAGTGACAACTCAAAATGGAATTTCAGGGCGCACTGAATGGAAGATAACAAAATTGATTAACTAAACAGAACCCGGTTGAACCCGGGGAAATTGTTTGAAAATAAAAAGTTGTTGGTTTATTGGTAACCCGTATGAAATGCTGCCAAATCGTCCCTCTCTGAACACAGAGAGGGAGAAGAGGGTGAGTCGGTAACCAACATTAAACGAAAGACGCAGGTTGATTCAATCTGCGTCTTTTTTATGACATGTTTCTAATTTCGCTAGCTGTAATTTATGGGATTCAAATAATGGTTATAAGAAACTGAATCCATCAAAAAAATCAGGAACGCGGTTTTTCCTCCGCATTCCTGATTTTTTCAATTCCAACCTTCTGAAATTCTAATCTTCCAACCTTCCTCCTAGAACACCAGAATTATCCCAATTGTGGGCAGCACTGTGCCGGTGGTATTCGGAATGGTTTCCAGGACATATTTTGTACCGTTGTCGGTGGTGAGGTAGTTGCCGTTCTCATCGGTTTTACGCACGATAATATCCTGCTGTTCAGCCTGAAAATTGTACAGGTTCTGAATGTCGATGTAAAATTTGGCGGTGATTTTTTTGAGGTAAAACGATTTGTCAACCCGCAAATCAAGTTGGTGAAAAGCCGAAAACCGCAGCGAGTTCAGTTTTGAATAATCCAGCATCGGGCCGCCGGTTAAGTTCCACACATCAACATAGGCACTTTTTTCCAAATCCCAGGGTGTGTAAGGCAATCCGCCCACAAAACGCCAGCGGCCACCCACGCGCCAGTTGTTTTTCAGTTCACGGGTTCCGGTTAATGCCAACAGGTGTTTAGAGTCCCAGCTCGAAGGCAGGTAATTTCCTGAGGCATCGTCGAATTCGCTGCGTACCAGCGTGTACGATAGGTTCAGGTTACCCTTTTTGCCGTTAATACGGGTTTGAAATTCAGCTCCAAAAGCGCGGCCTTCCGAAATAGATAATACTTCTTCGTCGCCCACCACGCCAAAATCGGCTCCCTTGTTCGCCAGACTGATGCTGTCTTTCACCGAAAACGGGTAATTTTTATAACCTTTCCAGAATCCTTCAAGCGAAAAAAGCACGGTTGACGACGGACGGTATTCAAAACCCCCGATGAGGTGGTCAACCGAGATGTATTTCAGCTCGTTTTCCTTGTTCACCAAAACATCGTTTTCCTTATAACCCAGTGTGGTGTAGGTTGGCAACTGGTAGTACCTGCCGGTATTAAAATTCAGGCTCCACTGCGGGGTGAGTGCATACGAAGCCGACAAACGTGGCGAAAATTGTTTGAACATGTTGCTCATACTTTTCGAATAATTGTTGGCATCGGTGCGCAATCCAAGCGAAAGAGTTAACCGCTCGTTAATAAAGTTTTTGCTTACCTGACCGAAAATGCCGTATTTAATGAGGTTGAGGTCGGTGTTGTAATCGATATTTACAATCTGTCCGTTGTTAAAACGTTGTGTGGCAGTACTGTTTTTGTATCCTGCAAAATCGACGTTGGCACCCACGTTAAATTTTACATCGCCAAAGCGAGATGTATTTTCGAACCTGATTTTGTTCTCCATCTCTTCCGAAGCATAATCGAGAATTTTATTGGCTTCGAAACTGTCGTCATTTTCGAGGTATTTTATAGCGCTGTTGTTAAAATGGCTGCGGCTCACCACAAGCGTTTGAAAACTGTGTTTTTCGAAATGTTTGTAAACACCTCCAACCGAGTAACTCCACTGTTTATTTTCGGGCAACTGGCTCAGAATATACTGTTGCGATTCATCTGGTTCTTCAATTTCAAGGTTGAGTTCATTTTTGTCGATAGCGCCCAAACCGATAAAAGTAATTTCGTTTTTGGCGTCGATACGGGTACGCACTTTAAATTGTAAATCGTTAAAAGTGGGGAGGAAAGGCAGTTCGAGAATGCCAAATAAAAAACTGAGGTACGAACGCCGTGCTGAAACAACATACGTGGTTTTTTCACCGATTGGACCGTCTGCTGTTCCTGCAATTTCGGAGGCACCAAGCGTAAACTGTAGGTTTGTTTTGTCGTTGTTCCCGTCAATCTGGTTAAACTCGAACACACCGCTGAGTGCGTTGCCACGGTTGGCCGGAAAAGCGCCCGAATAGTAGTTTACCTCGCGGATAAAGTCGGCGTTGATAATACCCACCGGTCCGCCCGAAGCGCCCTGCGTGGCAAAGTGGTTAATAAACGGTACTTCAACACCATCAAGATAAAACCGGCTTTCTGATGGTCCTCCACCGCGAATAATAATATCGTTGCGAAATGCCGGGGTTGACTGCACGCCGGGAAATGACTGGATTACCTTCGAAATGTCTCGGTTGGCACCCGGACTTTTTTCGATTTCGCCAATGCCAATGGTCCGCAGCGAAACCGGGCTTTCCTCGGTTTTACGGAAAGGTGAAGCTTTTACTACCACCTCTTCAATCTGTTCTCTTTGCTCCTCCATCTTAATTTCGATGGAATTCGCATTGGCAACAGTAACCTCAATTTCGGGAGAAATGGCCTGTTTATAACCCACAAATGATGCTTCAATGCGCAAAAATCCGGGTGTTAGTCCGTTGAGGGTAAAGTTCCCGTCAAGGTCGGTTGTGGTTCCGGTTGTGGTTCCCGAAACAATCACATTAACAAAAGGTAGTGGCTCATTGCTCACTGCATCCACAATTTTTCCTTTCAGGGTTGCTTTTTGCGCAAACAACGCAGCCGGTATAAAAATCAGTAAGAACAGTATTTTAATTGTTTTCATTTTTTTGTATTGATTTTCAAGCATCCAGTATCTATTTATCCAGTATCGTGTATTATTTAACAGTCACAGCTATTTTGCTGAAAATTTCGCGTGCTGTGGTGATGGTGGAAATATCGGTAAACAGTTCGCCGGTTTTACCTGAATAGTGACTGTGTCCGATTGGATTCAAATAATATAGCATTCCGGTATCATTCGGAGAAACTGTAACTGCATAAACCAGCGCAGGTTGCAGCGAGGTTTTGTAGTTAAAATCATCGGGGAATTTGTCGTTGGTCCAGAAATCGTTGGAATCCCAGGGCTGATTTACTTCAACAAGTATTCTGAACATATTATCAGTGGCTTTTGAACCTGTTTTTAAAGTAAATCCGGCTTTTGGAGTTGCACCGGTAAGTACATCGGGCACAGCAGTTTCGGGTGATGGGGCGTACAAACCATCGGCTGCTTTAATATTACGTTTGTGGCTCCAGAAAGGCAAAGTTGCAGGGCGGCGAACATTTCCTGATTCGTTTTTCCATTTTCCCTGTTCAATTTCGCCATGACCAAAAACTCCTTTGGCAAAATATTGGGTAACATACAATGTTTCAATGTAATTTCCTTCCAGATCTTCAATCCAAATGGCAATTGATGGATGATTGTGCGCTTTTCCTGGAGTAAATTCAAACTCGAGTTTTGAGTTGATTTGTTCAGGTGTAGTTGTAATTATTTCTGTAATGCTTTCCAGCTTTTGCTGCGAAGCGCAACTCGCAATGATGATTACGAACATTAGTAAAACTATGGTTTTCATATTCAATTCAGATTTTTGTTCAATTATTATTTTGCAAAAATAAACAGAAAGAATGATTTTTGGTTGAAATGCCGATATCATTTTTTTATATTAGCGATTGAAAACATTGATAAAATGAGAGTTGTACTGCAAAGAGTATCAAAAGCTTCAGTAACTGTTGAAGGTGAAATTGTTTCTGAAATTGGCCGAGGAATGCTGATTCTGGTGGGTATTGAAGATGAAGACACCCAGGACGATATTAATTGGCTGGTAGCCAAAATTATACAGCTACGCATTTTTGATGACGAGAACGGCGTAATGAACCTTTCGGTAAAAGATGTCGATGGAGAGATTCTGATAGTAAGCCAGTTTACGTTACATGCCAGCACAAAAAAAGGGAACCGGCCATCATATATCCGAGCATCGAAACCTGATTTTGCCATCCCGATGTACGAAAAGTTTATACAAAAGACAGGGGAACTGCTTGGCAAAAAAGTGGGGACAGGTCGGTTTGGTGCCATGATGGATGTGGTGCTGGTAAACGACGGTCCGGTGACCATCATCATCGATACAAAACAGAAGGATTTTTAAGTGAGCCCCTCCCAACCTCCCCAAAATGGGGAGGCATAAGAAATTTAAAAACAATAATATCAAATGGATAAACAAAACATTACCATCACCGAAGCCCAGCAAATGGTTGACCACTGGATTAAAACCGTGGGAGTTCGGTATTTCAGCGAACTGACCAACATGGCCATTTTAACCGAAGAAGTGGGCGAACTGGCTCGGATTATGGCCAGAAAATATGGCGACCAGTCGTTTAAAAAATCAGACGAGCAATACAACATGGCCGATGAAATGGCCGATGTTTTATGGGTGTTAATTTGCCTTGCCAACCAAACCGGAGTCGATTTAAACGAAGCTTTTTTAAAGAATATGGAGAAGAAAAGTAACCGCGACAAAGAGCGACATCAGAATAATTTCAAACTCAGATAAAAAGCTAATTTTGATTGATAAATCAAAAGTGTGAACCAAAAATGTATTCTAAATTAATCGTAATAATTATGACAGTTTTGTTTGCGGGAGCTTGCTCCGACACAAAAACAGATCCGGCCAAATGGACTGAAGATGAAGTTAATGCATGGTTTGATAAAAAAGAATGGCTTTGTGGATGGAGTATTCATCCTGATGTCTCAGTAAATAAAAAGGCGCTTGCTATTGCGTATCACAAAAATCCCGAACGCTGGCAAAAAGCTTTTGAGTACCTGAAAACAACTGATCTCACCAATGCCGCACCAGGAAAGACTGAGCTTGATGTAGAAAACCTTTTTGCCTCGGTGGCAGAATATCTCCCGAAAAACAGAGAAGAAGTTCGTTTCGAATCGCACGAAAAATACATCGACATTCAGTATGTGATAAAAGGGGAAGAACTGATGGGAATTACAACACGCGATAATGTAACAGCTGATGAGCCGTACAACGGAGAAAAAGACATCACTTTTTACACTTTCGATGGCGGAGATTACAGGTTGGCAACACCAGAAAATTTCTTTGTGTTTTTTCCCGAAGATGTACACCGTCCATCCATTAGCACCGGCGATTCTGTGATGGTAAAAAAGGTGGTGATAAAAGTTAAAGTGGAATAAAAACTCCTCCTGATCTTCAGTATTTACTTCAACGAATTTAAGTTCTTTGCCTTTTATTTCTGTCGGGTTGTAATATATTCCATCAATTCGATGAGAGAAGTGCGGGCTTCACCCTCCTCAAATTCCATCAGACCGGCAATAGCTTTGTCTTTAAATTCGGTCATTTTTTGAGCTGCGTAATCGAGTCCGCCTTTTTGAATAACCATCTGAATCAGTTCGTTTACCACAGCCGAATTTTTGTTTTTCTTTTTAATTAAACTCAGAATCCTCCGGCGTTCAGCAGGTTCAGCGTTGTTTAACACAAACAAAAGTGGCAGTGTAATTTTCTTTTCTTTGATGTCGTTTCCAGTTGGTTTCCCCAGAATTCCCTTCGCCTGGTAATCAAAAATATCGTCTTTTATCTGGAATGCAATTCCCACATCCTGCCCGATGCAGTACATTTTTTCAATTGTTTCCTGGTTGTCGGTAACCGATGCTGTTCCGATGGCCATGCTTGTGGCAATCAGTGACGCCGTTTTTTTACGGATAATCCTGAAATATACCTCGTCGTTAATATCGAGTTTACGGCTTTTTTTCATTTGCAGAATTTCTCCTTCTGCCATGTCCTGAACAGCACGCGAAATGAGATGCAGAAAATTATATTTTTTATGTTCAAGTTGCAGTTGTAAACCTTTTGCCAATATATAATCGCCCACCAAAACAGCCAGTTTATTGCGCCAAAGTGCATTTACAGAGAATGTTCCGCGCCGTTCATACGACTCATCAACTACATCGTCGTGAACCAATGTGGCTGTATGGAGCAATTCAACAGAGCAGGCTGCGAGTTGTGAAAATTCGTTGGATTCGCCATGAAGTTTTGCCGATAAAAAAACAAACATCGGGCGGAGTTGCTTTCCTTTGGTACGGTACAAAAAATTAAGGATTGTGGCAAGCAACGGAATATCGCTTTGCAACGATTTTTTGAAATAGGGTTCAAAATCCCTGAGTTCCTGCTCAATTGGCGACTTTATGTTGTTGATTAGCGACATCGGATGTTTAACCCTTTTTAATCTCTTTATCAGTTATCATTTTAACTGGGGTAAAAAACGGAAAAAATTCTTTCAAAAAAAACCTAAAATGAAGTGTTTGTCAAATTTATTTCAAATTTGTTTTTGCCAATTCCTTTCTTGTTAAATATTTATATATTTGCATTCGTAAAGTAATTCGATTATGTTAAAAATCAAGGAGTTAGATGCTGATAAACTTGAAATAGCAGCAAGTATGTTAAAAGCAATGGCACACCCCATGCGTATTGCAATATTAAAGCACCTTGAAGGCGGGAAAAGGCTTACAGTTACCGAAATACATGAATTGCTTGGTATTGAGCAGTCAACAACTTCACATCACTTGGGAATTTTGAAAGACAAAGGCGTTTTATGTGCCAAACGTGATGGCAAAAACACGTTCTATTTTCTCAAATACGAAATCCTGAGCAAAATTATCGACAGCCTGCACAGTTGCACTTGTGAGTAATCAGGTTTTCTTAAAACATTTTTTTTCAACCTCATTCTGATTTTATTACTGTGTTATAAAGCAGCCTTCCCTTTTTTAAAATCATATCGCTANNAATAGTAACGATTCATCCCGAAAAAAGAACTTTCAATGTCAGGATTAAGACGAAAATCTGTACCGTATTTTATTTTGCTTCTGGCAGTGGTTTTTGGGTTCTGGCAGGTTTCGTTTTTAAACGCATCATTTAAATGGGATTTGATTGATGTTGTTTTTCCTTTCCGGTATTATTTCTCAACATGTATTCAGTCTGGCTATTTTCCTTTCTGGAATCCCTATTTGCAA
Source organism: Prolixibacteraceae bacterium (assembly GCA_003516705.1). Taxonomy (GTDB): domain Bacteria; phylum Bacteroidota; class Bacteroidia; order Bacteroidales; family Prolixibacteraceae; genus Draconibacterium. Next base: position 36,999 of record DPCJ01000158.1, read on the forward strand.
ACCGGAATCCCGTTTTTTGCCGACCTGCAGGCGCCTGTTTTTTATCCTGAGCTGCTTTTTACAAGTCTTTTAGGGCAGTATGGAATTTTTACCATGCATTTTTGGTTTGTTGTTTACCTGTTTATCGCCGCTGGCGGCATGTACAGACTTTCGTATTTCTTTAACAAAAACATGCAGGCTTCGTTGGTTGCGGGAATGGCTTATGCATTTTCAGGATTTATAGTAGCTCACGGACAGCATTTTTTCTTGCTGGTGGGTGCCGCGTGGATTCCGCACGTGATTACCGAATATTTGCAATTGGCTCAAAAGCGAAGTTTTTTCAACGCGCTAAAAACTGCAATTTTTGTTTTTTTAATGATTACAGGTGCTTACCAGGCATTATCGTTTACACTTTTTTACCTGCTTTTGTCCATATTCATTTATTATCTGGTAATCGATTTGGCCGCTAAAAAAAGGCAAAGTACAATGCAATGGTTTAGGGTGAATGCAGTTTTACTGCTGATTGTGCTCGTTTTTGCTTTGCCAATGATTGTGGCCACCTTCGAAATCATTACCTCAGTTGACCGACTGGAAAAGGGTGTAACACTCACACAAACACTCGGGTACGGTCAAACTTTTAAATCAATAATTTCTTTCGTACTACCATTTTCAACTCTCAAATACGATGAGTTTTTTGGTGTTGATATTTCGATGCGTAACCACTATTTCGGGCTTATTCCGTTGCTGTTTTTTGTGGTGGCACTTTTTCGGAACCAGAACCGTCTGATGTATTTATTCCTTGTTTTCGGAGCAGTGATTTTCGCCTCTTCGTTTGTGTTTTTACCCGTCAGAGAATGGCTTTTCAGATTTGTTCCGCTCATGAATCTTTTTAAATATGCAGCATTTATAAGGATTTTCGGGCTGCTGGCTTTTATTCTGGTTGCTGCAAATTACATGGCTTATTTTCAGCAAAATTTTCAAACCGAAAGTCGAAAAGTGCTTTTAATGGGTGCGTTATTTGTTGGCGGCTTTTTCTTTCTGGTAATTTATTCATCACTAAAATCATCGCCGGGCGATTTATTTCAACTGCTGAGCAGCGGAAAAAGCGCCGAAATCCTAAAAAATCTGAATTTTCACCAGCACATTTTTATCCAGGCAATCATTCAGTTACTTGTGTTGTCAGTGTTTTCACTGATTGTTTTTTTCTGGAAGAAATTACGGAAGCCGGGTTTATTAATTACTGCACTCGTTTTTATCGAATTACTGGCCGCCACGCAAATGAATATGAGTGCAACCGTGGCCGACAGCGCCTGGAAACCACGCCGCATGAACAATGATTTGGCGTTGTACCCCGATAAGTTTGTGATTCCGATAAACGATAAAATTATTTATAACAACCAGTTACATGAGGCTTTTCAACCTTTTTGGAGAAATACTTACGTTTTCTCGAAGCAGGTTTCATTTGGTGCTTTTTCGTCGTTTGAGCTCAAAACGTTTAACAAACTCGATGACGATTTTCCAAAACTCCGCGATGCAGTACTCAATAATCATCTGTTTTATTTTTCTGATAGTATTTTGCCAGTCAGCCAATTTGCCGACAGCTTAATAAACAGTGCCACCGACAATCGGATACTGTATTTTTCTGAAGCTGATTATGAAATACTTTCGAAAATGAATCTGGTAGCCGACAGTTCGGGGAGAGTGAAAATTACTGAGTTTTCGCCAAACAGAGTCGTAATTGAAACTCATACGCAAAACAACCAGTTGCTCACTATGTTGCAAACCAGTTTCAAAGGTTGGATGGCAAAAATCGACGGGAAAGCAACGCCCATTTACACATCGAACTTTAATTATCGGACCATTTATTTACCCGCCGGAAAACATACGGTTGTGTACGAATACAAGAACACGAAAATTTTGTGGTTGTATATTTTCTCGAATATTTGTTTTGCCCTGGTTGTGTTGTTTTTGCTGGGTTTTGGAATCAGGAAAATGTATCCTGCAACCAAAATTTACATTGTTCCGGTTGTTTTGCTGTTGATTTTTTCGTTTATCCCGTTAAAAAAGGTGCTGTTGAAAAACGAAAATCTGACAGTCCTTGATTATTACAGCAACCGTTGGAATGATAAAAACCTGGTTTACGGAGTTCAGAAAAATTTCAATAATGAACAGGTTAAAACCGATTCGGTATCGGGGCTTTCAATTCAAAGTGGTTTGTTAATTAAACCGGAAAATGAATATTTTGCTTTGGTCGAAATTCCTGCTGATTCTGTGAAAATTAAAAATGGAACGTTGGTTGTAAAATCGAAAATTTATGCCAATAATTATACTGAGGCACTGATGGTGAGCGATATAACCGGTGAAAAACCGGTAAACAACTGGTATGCTTCAAAGATTGAACGCCAGATTGAAAATCCAAACCAATGGAACCAACTGATTTACTTTAGGAATTTTTACAATCTCGGCCAAAATGATATCATCAAAGTGTATGTTTGGAATTTGAATAAAACAACCTTTGCCATCGACAGTGTTTCGGTTGAGATACATCCGCTGCCTGGGAAATAGGCTGTTTTATTTGTATTGAATAGTAAATTTGATTTTAAAATACTTGTATGGAATTAGTTTTCGCCACAAATAACCAACACAAATTAGAGGAGTTACAAGCACTTCTCGGAAGTAAAATCAGGCTTCTGAGCCTGAACGATATCGGGTGTACCGACGAAATTCCGGAGGAGCAACCCACGCTCGAAGGCAACGCAAGCCAAAAGGCATTTTATGTTTTTAACAAGTTTGGGTACAACTGTTTTGCCGATGATACAGGATTGGAAATTGAAGCCCTGAATGGCGAACCGGGAGTGTATTCAGCTCGTTTTGCCGGAGAAGAAAAAAGTCCGCAGGCAAATATGGATAAAGTGCTGCGGCTGATGGAAAAAATAAAAAACCGGAAAGCACGTTTTAGAACTGTTATATCGCTCGTTATCGCAGGTGCTGAAACACAATTTGAAGGAATTGTGGAAGGAGAAATTTTAACCGCGAAACAGGGCGACAAGGGTTTTGGTTACGACCCGCTTTTTATGCCTGCCGGCTTTCGGAAAACTTTTGCCGAAATGGATATGTCAGAAAAAAACGGCATCAGTCACAGAGGCAGGGCAGTTGAAAAGCTCGTTCAATACCTGAATTCGATTAAATAAATTTAAATCAATGCATTATGCATAGAATTTTTATCGTCTCCATTGTTTTGTTATTTGTTTTCAGGGTGGAAGCGCAACGCGCTAAAGGCAGTTGGATGGATTATCTGTCATATACAAAAGCAACCAAAGTTGCTGTTGCCCCCGACAAGGTTTTTTGTGCCACCGAGGGTGGTTTAATGTATTTCGACACCGAAGACAACGGGGTTTACCGGATTTCTGAAATTGCGCCACTTTCCGATTTCGGAATTAAAACAATTGCTTACAGTACTCAACCTGAAATGCTGGTGGTGGCTTATCAGAATTGCAACATCGACCTGATTTCGGCACAGGGTGTTTTTAATATTTCCGATATCAAACGCAAACAAATTTCGAGCGATAAATCAATCAATAATATCACGATAATTGGCAGTGAAGCATACCTTTCGTGCGGGTTTGGAATCGTTGTCATTAACCTTCAGAAAAAGGAGATAAGAGACACCTACATTATTGGCAACGCAGGAACTTTTCTGACAGTTAACGATGTTGAAACTGACGACTCCTTTATATATGCCGCCACTAACAATGGAATTCTTAAAGCTGAAAAAACCGGGGTGAACCTGCTCGATTATAACAACTGGAAACGCGAAGAGGATATTCCGTTTTCGGGTAGTAAATTNNGGAAATACCTTTCGGTGGCCAGCCGTGAGCAGGTATTTGTGATAAACGAACAGCACCAGCTGGTAAAGGAGCTGAATCGTTACAAATTCGGGAGTACCGAGGTTTATCCGATTTCAACAAAAAGTAGTGGTGTTGCAGCTAACGGTACTATCTGGATTGCCGACAACATAAGTTCGCTTGTAAAAGTTACAGGCGAAAATTTTGAGCAGATTTTGCTGAACGGTCCCATCGACAATACAATTTATTCACTCAGCCAATCGGGAACCGATTTATGGGTTACCGCGGGGGGTAAATCGGGTTGGGAATTGCCACGGTTTCAACGTTTTGAAGCAGCACAGAATAAATGGACTTATTTTGCGAAATCCAACCATCCTGAATTGGATGGCTTTTTGAACATCATCACAGCAGTGGCAGATCCAAAAAACCCGGCCCGTTTTTTTGTCGGAAGCTGGGGCGGTGGTTTGCTCGAATACAACAACGACGAATTTGTGATACGATACAATAACAAAAATAGTCCGCTCGAATCCTCACAGCCAAAAGAACCCGATGAACCGGATACAAGGGTTGGTGGAATGGATTTCGATTCGCAGGGCAATCTATGGGTAACTAACTCAACCGCAGCACATAACCTGCATAAATTAACGCCCGATGGAAAATGGACTTCGTATGCCTTGCCCGAAATAGCCACGAATTACAATATCGGTCAGGTACTTGTAACGCAAAACGATGATAAATGGGTGGTTGCACTGAGCGGGCACGATGCTTACGTGGTTGATAAAACCGGTGAGCAGAAGAAACGATTGCTGGTAACGGCTTATTTCAACAATGGAACTTACGAGGAATACAAACGAATGAGCGATATTTATTCGATTGCTGAAGATGTGGAAGGCTCCATCTGGATTGGAACAACTATGGGTGTGGCCGTTTATACAAACCCTTCAAGAATCTGGGACACCGATAATTTTTATGCCACCCGCCCAAGTCTCGACCTGAACGACGGAATTTTTCACCCGCTCCTTGAATCTGAAACTGTGACTTCAATTGCTGTTGACGGCGCCAACCGGAAATGGCTCGGTACCCGAAATTCAGGAGTATATCTTGTTTCGGAAAATGGGACAAACGAACTGCTCCATTTTACAACCACCAACAGCCCGCTGTTTTCCGATAATATTACTTCGATTTCGATTAACCAGAAAAATGGCGAGGTTTTTATTGGTACCGACAAGGGATTGATTTCGTACATGGGTGAAGCTACCGGTGGCGCCACTGGTTACGACAGTGTGTATGTTTACCCGAACCCGGTGCGCGAAACCTACGACGGGCCTGTTACCATTACCAACCTGATTGAAAACTCCGAAGTTAAAATCACCGACATTGCCGGGAACCTTGTTTTCAGTACCACTTCTCTGGGCGGGCAAGCCATCTGGGATGGCCGCAATCTCAATGGTAACCGCGTAAAAACAGGTGTTTACCTTGTATTTTGCAACGATGAACTTGGAGAGGAGACTCACGTCACGAAGTTGTTGTTTATTCATTAAAGTTGCAATCAGTTACTTTTTTCGATTCAAAAACCAGAACATGAATAAAAGTTCAGTTTCAAAAATCCTCAGAAAACTCGGATTGATATATTATTCCGATAAGTTGATGTTTCACGTTCAAAAGCAGAAAAACAAAAAAATCAACAATGAGTTTCTGGCAAAAAATCCGGGGGTTATTTTGCCTCCCGATTACCTCATTTACGAATCGTTTCAGATTAACTATCAGAAATATTACTACGAAAGCCGAGAAACTGCGCTTTGGTTAAAAGGTCATTTTGAAAAGTATATTGATGTTGAAAATAAAAACATTCTTGATTGGGGTTGTGGCCCCGGAAGAGTAATCAGGCATTTACCTGAAGTTATTGGAAAAAACTGTAGTTTTTTTGGCACCGATTACAACCGTGATTCGATTGAATGGTGCAAAAAGAATTTGAAAGAAATCAGTTTTAACGTTAATCCTTTATCTGCCGAATTGCCTTATCCCGATGGTTTTATAGATATAATTTACGGTATTTCAGTTTTTACACACTTGTCTGAGCAAATGCATTACGGTTGGTACAAAGAGCTTACAAGAGTTTTGAAACCTGGCGGAATTATTCTGGTTACCACACAAGGTGACAACTTTAATGTTAAACTCACCGAACTTGAATTAAAAGAGTACAATAATGGAAATATTGTTGTACGTGGTAATGTTAAAGAAGGGCATCGCACCTTTTCGGCATTTCACCCCGAGAAATTCATGAAGAGCTTATTCCGGAATGATGAAATTCTGGAACATGTTGAAAAAAAACCTGAGCCTGGGATGAGCTGGCTTCCTCAGGATTTATGGATAGTAAGGAAGAGATAGCAGAAACAACACAAAAGAAATTCTTAATGCTGGTTTCTACCGAAGGAATAGTTCTTCACTCCATCAAATACGGCGAAAGCAGTGTGATTGCAACGATTTACACCCGCGATTTCGGGCGGCAGAGTTACATGGTAAATGCAGCCCGGACAGCAAAATCGAAAAACAAAGCCAGTTTATTGCAACCGCTTTTTTGTGTCAGTCTGGTGGCCTACCAGAAACACAACAGCGAGTTGCACCGCGTAAAGGAATTAAAAGCAGACCTTGTTTATCAGTCGGTACCGTTCGAAATTGCAAAATCGGCAATCGCAATATTTTTAGCAGAAGTGTTGTACAAAGCCATCCACGAGCAGGAGAGCAACCCCGAAATGTATGATTTCATTAAAAGTTCGGTCCAGTATTTCGATTTGATTGATGCAGGCTCAGGCAATTTTCATCTCTGGTTTTTATTTCGTTTGGCGGGATATCTCGGATTTCAGCCGCAAATCGAAAAAGCGGGGTTCGAAAACTGGTTCGACCTGAAAACCGGGTCGGTGGTTCATTTTCAGCCTGCCCACCCGTTTTATGCCAACAAGGAAATCACACCGGTTTTAATGGAACTGGCATCGTTAAAAATTCAGGATTTAGCAGGATTTCAGATTACACGTAAAGTTCGCGACAGTTTGCTCTCAGTAATTATCGATTACTACCAGCTCCATTTCGAAAACCTTGGCGAAATAAAATCGTTGGGCGTTTTAAGGGAAGTTTTTAACTGAAAATCATATTTCTGCTTCGCTGAAAACAACCGCTTCGTACACAAAAATCTCTGCATTTTTCCAGCCGTTCCATCCAATTCCGGCTTTGTCGCGGGCACAATGACCCAGAAATTCCTCAAGATTCCATCCCGTTTTTGTGACTACCTGCGGGAGAAAAGTACCCGAGCTGAAACCCTGTTTTATATAAACTCCATGTTTCCCCAGCTTGATTTCGTTAACCGATTTGATTTTTTTAAGTGGCGAAAGCACCGATATTTCAAGCTTCATTTTGTCTAATTCATCTATCTGGACCGGGTTAAACCGGCGGTCGCACGCCGATGAGGCTGCCAACCGCTGCACCATTTCGTTCAGTGTTTGTTCGCCGGCAAAACCTCCGATGCAGCCACGTAAGTTGCCATCAATATAAATGCTTACAAAAACGCCGGTTTTTTCTGACAATATCCCGTTGGGTTCGGGTGCTAGAAGTTGGCCGCGGTTACCGGTGGTAACAAAATGTGAAATAGAATGGCGTGCTCTTTCAATCAACTCCGCCTTTTCAGTTTCCGAAATTTTAAACTCTTTTTCTTTTGATTTTACAGCCACCGACCAATAACCCACCACCCGGTTTTTATCGCCATACAATAGGGCATCACCCGAATTTTGGTAGCGTATTTTTTCAAATTCAACATCCTCTTTTTCTGTCATGTAAAGCAGTGTAAGTACCGAAGTCCACCCACAAAGTTGTGTGGCAAGATTATCGGGTTTCTCTGTTTTTTCATCGTTTAATACCGAAAGTAACCGCTGCGGCTGGTTGCTGCAAATGGCGTTTGCGGTAATTTCATCGGTAAACACTGCGTCGTCGTATTTAGGATAATGCGAAAAATCGGTACTCACAATCCAAAGGTTTTCGGACGTGAAAAATGGTTGCAGCACTGTGGCAATTTTCCTGCAGGTTTCGGCATTGTGTGTCCCCAGCAACAACGGAACCAGCACAAAATCGCTGCCCAGCCGGTGTTGCAAAAATGGCAACTGCACCTCAATGCTGTGCTCGGTTTCGTGTGCATCGTTGTACTCAAAAAACAAATCCGATTTTTCTGTCAAAACGTGGGCTAATTGGGTATCGACACTGATTTCGCCCAGTGGCGTTGAATAATTTCCGCTGGTAAAAACAGCCACACCGTTAAACGAAAACCTGTGACTCGATGCGAGAATAAAGATTCGCTTGTAGTTGTTTTTGGCCGGGAGCCTCGAATAACCGGCAGCAGCAACACTTCCGCTGAAAACATATCCGGCGTGTGGTACAATCAAAGCACGAATTTCTTCTGACAGGGTTTCAGATTCGACCCTGGTTTCACCGTTAAAAAGGGTTTCGAGTTGCCTTATAAGTTTTTGTTTGTCGCCCTCGTAAAACCTGCCGGCAAAAGCAGCAGCACGAACGTTGTTTTTTTCAGTACGAAATCTCATTTGTCCTCATTGAATAAGCAAAACACAATAATCAAAGTTAACACAACATTTGGTTGTTGTTACGAAAGGCACCCAACCGGGGTTTTGTACATTGTTTGAAACTCTCTTTTTTGTGACAAATTCAGGGTTAAATGGTCAGTTGCAAACATCCAATTGTGCAAAACTTGTGAACGCATCTTACACAAGCCTGTTAGGTTTTCTGTAATTTAGCCGTGGAAATCTGTAAAAAATTGAAGATATGAAACGAATAATGATTTTGGCGCTGATGGTTGTTTTTGCTTTTACCGCCTGTAAAACATCGAAAAAACAGCCTGAAGTTAAATATGAACCACCGACGGTAGCACAACCCAAAGTATTTACTGTGCCCGAAACTACTGAAACAAAACCAACTGCAACAACCACTGTTTCAGCCGTTGAAAAGCCAGTATCGATGCGTAAGGAACAGGTTACTTTTACCGATGCAGCCGATAAAACAGGAAACGAAAGCAATACTTATTTTGTAATTCTGGGTTCTTTCAGTCAACTCGACAATGCAAAAAATTTCAGAGAAACACTTTTAAATGAAGGTTTTACACCAATTATTCTGCACAGTGAAACGGGTTATTACAGGGTGTGTGTGAACTCATACAAAAGTGAGGGCGAAGCACGGAGCCGTGTAAAAGAAGTGAGGGACGCTTTTCCAAAATACGCCGACCTCTGGTTACTGATAAAACAATAGCAAAATTCAATAGCTGCTTAAAACCTGCCATCCGGCGGGTTTTTTTGTTTTATAACAGCATGTTTTAATTCTTGTTAAATCAGCTACTTCAGTTTTGCAATTCGGGCGTTATGAACAAATCAGTACTACATTTGTAATCTTTTTATCAGTTAGTAAACCTATTGTAAAAATTCAGGAATGGAAAACAAAAGCAAACAGCAGTTGCTCGACAGGCGGTATTTACAGATGGCCGGAATCTGGGCACAGAATTCGTATTGTAAACGCCGGAAAGTAGGCGCGCTGCTGGTGAAGGACAAGATGATAATTTCTGACGGCTACAACGGAACTCCTTCGGGTTTCGAAAACGAATGTGAAGACGAAAATAACCAGACCAAGTCATACGTGCTTCATGCCGAGGCAAATGCCATTACAAAAGTGGCCAAATCGGGCAACAGCAGTTTGGGTGCCACGCTTTATGTAACCTCATCTCCTTGTCTCGAATGTTCAAAACTCATTATTCAGGCCGGAATAAAAAGGGTTGTTTTCTCTGAAAATTATCGGCTCGAAGATGGAATTAACCTGTTGAAACGCGCCAATATTGAGGTTGAACAGGTTGAAGCCACTGATTTGTAATTAATTTATTCTGAAAGATGAACAAAGCAACAAAAATACTCATCCCGCTCATTATTGCCGTTTCGGTTTCGGCCGGAATTATTATTGGTAACCTCCTCACCCGAAATAGTAACCAGGGTGTGGTTAGTATTGGTTTGGGAGAATCGAATAAACTCACTTCAATTTTGAAACTGATTGAGCAGGGTTATGTTGACAGCGTAAACATTGGCGAAATTACTGAGAAAACCATTCCCGAAATCCTGAAAAACCTCGATCCGCATACTACTTATATCCCAGCCCGCGACATGCAGGAAGTGGAAGAGGAGATGACCGGAAAGTTCTCGGGGATCGGGGTTCAGTTTTCGATTATGGAAGATACAGTGCGTGTTGTTGAAGTAATTTCAGGTGGACCGTCGAGTAAAGTGGGCATCCTTCCCGGCGACCGGATTGTAAGTGTTGGAGATTCAATAATTGCAGGAGTTGATGTGCAGAATAATACAGTTTTAAGTCTGTTGAGAGGGGAGAAAGACTCAAAAGTAACCGTGGGAATTGTACGCAGCGGCGTGAAACAGGAACTCGATTTTGAAATCACCCGTGGCGATATTCCTCTTAACAGCATCGATGTTTCGTATTTAATCGACAATGAAACCGGGTTTATTAAAATCAGCCGTTTTGCCAACACCACCTACGACGACTTTATGGAAGGCATGAAAACGATTAGTGATGCCGGCGCCCGCAAGGTAATTATCGACTTACGCCAAAATCCGGGTGGTTCGCTGGTTGGAGTGCTGCAAATGGTTGACGAGTTTTTGGGTAGGGGCGAACCTATTCTATACACCGAAGGCATCAATCAGCCGCGGAAAACTTACAATGCATCGGGTCACAATACCTGGAAAGATTTCAAGGTTTATGTGATGATTGATGAGTTTTCTGCCTCGGCAAGCGAAATTTTTGCCGGCGCTTTGCAGGATAACGACCGTGGTTTGGTAATTGGACGACGTTCGTTTGGGAAAGGTCTTGTTCAGGAACAAATTCCGCTGCCCGATGGCTCGGCACTCCGGCTTACCGTGGCGCGGTTTTACACACCCAGCGGACGCTGTATTCAAAGTTCGTATGCCGAAGGTGAAGAAGAATATTACAACAATGTTTATGAACGCTTCCGTAGCATGGAGCAGTTGGTGGCCGACAGTATTCATGTTGTCGATTCGCTGAAATACACTACAAAAGCTGGCCGTATTGTTTATGGCGGCGGCGGTATTATGCCCGACTTTTTTGTACCGATCGATACTACAGGCAATTCGGAATATTTCAACTCAATTTCGCGAAAAGGGCTTGTTTACACTTTTGCATATGCCTGGGCCGACGAGCACCGCAAAGAACTTTCGAAATTTACCCGTGCTGAAGAAATAGATGTTTACGTAAGCAGACAAAATGTGCTGAACGAGTTTGTGAATTATGCCGCCGGAAAAGGAATTCCAAAAGATGCTGCCGGACTGAAAGCTTCGCAACTGATTATTGAGACTCAACTGAAAGCATACATTGCCCGTAACATTATCGGCGAAACCGGCTTTTTCCCCATCATTCAGAAAATCGATAAAACGCTGTTACGGGCTATCGAAATTTCGAAACAAAATTTACTGGTGGAAAACATCAATTCTGTTGTGGCAAAATAGCGGGAGTTGCTCAAAATCCTTTTCGCTTTTCGGGTTCAGTGACAGATTTTGGCCTTTCAGATTTTATTTCTTTTTTACCAGATGAAAACTGGTAACTCAGTTTTATCCATAGCGGAAAGGCCGGTAAATTCACTACGCCTTCAGTATGATTTTTAAATCCATGCCCTGAGGTTTTATTCCCCTGATAAGTAAAATCTTTGGTGAACGGAACTCCGCTAACCAAACCGGCTTTCAGCTTTTTTGCAAATGTTTTTTCAACCGAAATAAAGTAGAGCGGATCGCTGAACGAAGTTCCCTGGATTTCGTTCACCGGACTTGTGTACTGAAATGTAAAAGTGGCCGTAATATCGTTTTTAAAAGTGAAATAGGCCGATAAACCCGGTTCGAACAAAGTTGTGTGTTTTTTGGCTATGTAATTTTCAATTGACAGTTGATTGGGAATGGAATAAACATCAGCAATTTTCAGGTACGGATTAAAGCCCGCTTTTCCAAAAGCAAAAGCTCCGCTAACAAGAATCCCGGTTTGACGGATTTCGCCAAGGTTATTTTTCTGAATTTCGAGTATCCGGTTTTCATTCATCCAAATCAGATTGCGGATAGCGTTGGGAGTGATATCGTAAAAAAGACGCGCTGAAACAAAATGATTTTTTAGTCTGATGGCATATTCAAGGCTGAAGTTATCATTCAATTCGGGTCGTAGAATTGCATTTCCCGATGAAACTGTAAACGGGTCATCCGCAGAAGCAGACTCGTTTAATTGGTAAAACCCGGGAAATATTGCTGCACGACGATAGTTGAATTTCAGATTTTGTGTTTTGTTGAAGTCGTATTTTACTGCAATTGTGGGAAGCATATAATAATCTGATATTTGTCCATCAGGCAGTTTTCTTTCAGCATTTTCAGCTCTGATTCCGATATTCGCTTCAAGTTTTTTGATATTGAAACCTGCATTACCAAAAAGAGCGTAATTGTTTTCATCGTAACTGAAATCCAAATTATTTCTGTCGCGCATTGTTCGCAAACGGGTTTGAATACCGCTATTCAACTGAAAGCCTTTCGCAATCGGGAGTGTGTAGTCCAACCTGAAATTTGCAGACCGGTTGTCAGGTTTCATCAAATTTTCGTGCAAAAATTCACCATTTTCGTTGGTAAAAAGTGTGCTGTTGCTGGCTTTCAGATTATACAGGTTTAAGTCCATCGTAAGTTCATGTCCGTGTTTTTCTCTGAAATTGTGTTTGTACCACAACGAGTAAAATGTGCCGGTATTTTGGTCTTCATCATTCTTAAAAGCCTGCCAGTCGCCGGGTTCAGTACCATTGGTTTCAATTTTTGCCGATCCGTCGAGTTCCTGTGAAAAGGGATTGTAATATCCGTAAAAACTTACCTGGTTGTTGGCATTCAACATCCAGTCGAAACCATAATGAAACCGGTGCGACCAGGTTTTCTGTGTTACTAGTTGCGTAGAATTTATTCGGCTGATTCCGGGATGATTATCGATTTCACGGTTGTATGTTTCGGTGATATCGAAACGCCGCAAATCGCCGTTGTACGAGGTAAAAAGGTTGAGTTTTCCAAACCCGAAATTCAGGCTGTAAGCCGGGTTAAGAAGCACAGCCGATTGGGTTGCAGGAATTTCGGCGTAAACATGTCCATCAATTCCAGTGTTTTTCTCTTTTTTCAGCATGATATTTATTACACCGGTTATATTGGCATCGTATTTTGCCCCCGGGTTGCTGATGATTTCAACCTTGTCGATTTTACCAGCCTGCAACTGGCGGAGAAACCCCGGGTCACGCTCTTTTCCGTCAACAAGAATGAGGATGTTGCTGCTCCCTTCGAGCGAAATGTTTTGCTGAAGGTCAACGCTCACTCCCGGAAGCAGACGGAGAATATCGGTGCCTGAATTGGACGCTTCCTGCATTTTAAGACTTACAAAATAGGTGTTTTTGTCCGGCTCTGAACGGGCTTTTATACGTTCGGCCTTTACCACAACATCATTCAGTTCCAGTTGCTTTTCGGTTAACCCGATGGTTCCGAGACTGATACTTTTGCCATTTATTTCAACCGGCATTGACCACGATTCAAACCCAAGTGCACTGATGATAATTTTGTATTTGCCGGCATTGACGTTCTCGATTAAGAACCTGCCTTCTGCATTGCTGGCGGCTCCTCCAATTAATCGCGCCCCGGTTGAATCGAAAAGCGCTACGTTGGCAAATGCAATAAGTTCATGATTATTCTCCCCGGTAATTTCTCCCGAAACAGAATTTTGGTTCTGGGCTGAAATATAAAGCGGTAAAATCAGTAAGAAAATGGATACCAGTTTTAAATTACTGTGTTTTTGAAACAGATTGCGGTTGTTCATATTTGTCTTCATTTTGTTCGATTTTTGAATTGATGAAGCAAATTTTCAGTACCCGATTCAGGTTTCCAAATTTCAGGGATACGATGCAAGTATTTGTTATAAAAGGCAATACAGCAAATTTAATTTGTTACGGGAGGTATAAATCTGTGACGAACGGATTAACCCCAATCAACAGAATTCTTTATAAAGCTGGTTAAATTCTCGGGTTTGATTTCGAGAAACCGGAATTTCCTGGTTGGTACCTGAAAGTTGTAACCGATACCCAAGGCTGTTGCCTTTTACCGACTTAATTTTTTTCAGATTAACGATAAAAGCCCGGTGAGTTCGAAAAAGGTAAGGAGTGTTGGCGAGTTGTTTTTCGATTTCGATGATGGAATTTCGAATTACTTTTTTCTGAAGTTTTTCTCCGTTTTGGAGATAAAAATTTACGTAGTTACTTTCCGATTCGACATAGATTAGTTGGCTTGGATAAAAACTCAGTTTCTCTTTTTTCAGTTGAGAATTGATTTGGATTAACTCCTCATTGGGAGCCACGCCTGCTGGAATAACTACCGTCCGCACAATTTCGCGCCGACTGACGTTAATAACAGTAAAAAATAAAAATGGAATTATTCCGATAAGAAAGGCGTTTCTCACCGAGTCGAAGAATGTTTCAAAGTTCCATCGGCTGGCAGGTTCTTCGATTACGAATGCGGCAAAATACAAGGTAAGCCCCATTCCGAAAAGCAGGATGATTATTGCTGAAAGTTCTTTTCCCAGATTCAAATCGTTTTGATGAGAAAAGAATTTTATTTGTTTTAAAACTAATATCAAACCTGAGACTGTGATGCCACAAAGCAATGCATACACTGTCATTGTTGCTTCGTATCCCAAAAACCGTCCGGCGTGTGAGCCAAGCGGCTTGTACAAAAGAGCAAAAGCGACTGTAAAAAAAGTAATCACAACTCCACCGTAAAGCGGGTACTTTACAATTAGGTTTTGAGGAATTTTTTTCGAGAAGCCGGTTTTAAACAGATTATTCATGCGAAAACGGCAAAATCACGTATTCTGAATTTTATTTGAAGATAAAAATAGAAAAACAAGTATCAACAATTGCCGAAGTATTATAAAATATCAATTTAAATATTGGTGATGCAAAAGATTTATGTCGAAATTTCAAGCATCCGCCTGATGGGTAGCTGTGCTTTTTGAATTACATCTTCGGGCAAAATAATTTCGGGGAGTTCGTGTTTCAAGCAGATATACAATTTCTGAAGGCTGTTCAGTTTCATATAAGAGCAATCGTTGCAACCGCAGGTTGAATCGATGGATGGAGCCGGAATAAAGATTTTATCGGGACAGGCTTTTACCATTTGGTGAAGAATTCCGCTTTCGGTAGCCACAATGAATTTTTTCGACGCACTTTTTTGCACGTAGCCCAGCAAAGCTGTGGTTGACCCGATATATTTAGCCAGCAGTAAAACCGGTTTTTCGCACTCGGGATGCGCAATAAATTCGGCATCGGGGTGCTGGTCCATCAAATCCACTATTTTTTCAACCGAATATTTTTCGTGAACCATGCAGGCACCATCCCATAAAATCATTTCGCGGCCAGTAATGCTGTTGATGTAATTCCCCAGGTTTTTGTCGGGGGCAAAAATCAGCGGCTGGTCTTTGGGAAAACTTTCCACAATTTTTACAGCGTTAGCCGAAGTGCAGATTACGTCAGTAAGTGTTTTCAGGTCGGCAGTACAATTGATGTACGAAATCACTTTGTGATTAGGATATTGCGCTTTAAAAGCGGCAAATTTATCGGCAGGCGCCGAGTCGGCCAGCGAGCAGCCGGCTTTCAGGTCGGGGAGAATTACTTTTTTAGAAGGATTAATGATTTTGGCGGTTTCGGCCATAAAATGCACTCCTACAAACACAATAATATCAGCTGTTGTTTCGGCTGCAGCCTGCGAAAGACCGAGGCTGTCGCCTACGTAATCGGCAATGTCCTGCAATTCGCCATCTACATAATAATGGCTGAGAATTACCGCATTCTTTTCCTTTTTAAGGCGGTTGATTTCTTCAACAAGTTTTACCGAAGCGTCAACTGGTTCGTCTATAAACCCTTTTTCGGTAAGCATATTTTGAATTTGTTCTCCGTTCATTTCTGTTTTGATTTCAGATTTAAAGTGGCAAAAATATAAAAACTTTATAAAACCAGTTGTCAATTTATAAATACTTGTAAATGAGGGTAAAAGTACGCTGTGAGGCAAGTTTTGTTTATTAATTGTCCGTTTTGTTATAACAGTGCTGTTACTTCAGGGAGGAATATTTCTATTCTGATTCAATCATAATTGTTATTCACATTAATTGTTAATTGGGTATTATGGTTTATTTAAGTGTCAATATAACAGATAAATACATTAATTTTTGTTGTTAATAATATGTTATGTCGGAACCCTTGGAATTCAACTCTTGTGATGTTTTTAAATTGTAATTTTAGAACTTGAACAAAAGAAGAAAGAAGCATAAAAAAAGTTAATAATCAATTGATTGTAGGTTTTATTAATATTTTGAATAGCACTAAAGTGAATTACAAAACGCATATTTAATTAAAAATTAACAGGTTGGTCGGTTTAACTTGCCTGAATAATCTAAATTTGCCGCAATTTTAAAACTATGAATATGAAAAAAACACTGTTAAAATTAACGTTATCGTTTAGTTTGATTTTGTTGTTTGGTGCAATGTTGTTTGCACAGGTAACCACATCGGGTATAAGTGGAAAAGTTACAGGCGCGAATAATGAATCGCTGCCGGGCGTAACCATTATTGCCACTCACACTCCATCAGGAACCACAGCCGGAGTTGTAACAAATGCAGAAGGACGTTACACCTTGCAAGGTTTACGCACAGGCGGTCCTTATCGTGTGGAGATGTCTTATATCGGTTTTCAGAAAGCTGTTTTTAATGATGTTTATCTGAAATTAGGTGAAAATTATGTTTTAGATGCTAATCTGAAAGAATCGACTGAGCAAATTGGTGAAATAGTTATTAGTGCCTCTGCTATCAGTAACATGAAAAGCGACAGAGCCGGTGCTATTACAAGTGTAAGCAAGGAAATGATTTCTGCCACACCTACAATTACACGAAGCATGAATGATATCATGCGTTTGTCGCCTCAATCGAGTACAACCAGTAACGGTTATGCAGTTGGTGGTGGTAACTACCGTCAGTCGTTTGTAACTGTTGACGGAGCAGCATTTAACAATGCATTCGGTATCGGGGCCAATCTGCCTGCCAGTGGAGCTCCTATTTCACTTGATGCAATTGAAGAAATTTCGGTTTCTTTAACACCTTACGATGTTCGCCAAAGCGGATTCATTGGTGGAGCTATTAATGCTGTTACCCGCTCGGGTGATAATGAATTTAAGGGAACTGCCTATACATACATGAATGGTGACCAGTGGCAGGGGGATAAAGTTGCTGATTATGAGCTGACCAAACAGGATACCAAATACAACACTTATGGTTTGAGTATTGGTGGACCAATTGTGAAAAACAAATTGTTCTTTTTTGTGAATGCTGAATATGAAGACAATGTAAGTCCGGGGCCTTCATCAATTTTGCGTAAAAGCGATACTGAAGAATTTGGTAAAAACAATGTAGTACGCCCAACAGAAGGCGATGTAAATACAATGTTGAGTCATTTGCAGAGCACTTATAATTATAATCCCGGACGTATTTCGAATTATCCATCAGAAACCCCGTCAATGCGTTTAATGGGTCGTTTCGACTGGAACATTAACGAAAACAATAAATTAAATCTCCGTTTGTCGCATACAGCTTCAAAATATTCGTCTTCTCCTTCAGGCTCTACAAGTCCGCTTACTGCAAATAACATTTATCCTGGAAATTCAGCTTTAAGTATTAACAGAGGTTTAGGACGCACATCGAATTACGCGATGTATTTTGAAAGTTCGCGCTATTTCCAGGAACAGAATTTTTCATCAATAGCCACTGAGTTAAACTCACGCCTGTTTGACAAAAGAGTAAACAATACTTTGCGCTTTACTTATTCCTATCAGAATGAACCGCGCTCGTATTTTGGCAATGCTTTCCCAACAGTGGATATTTTGAAAGATGGTGCCGCTTATATGTCGTTCGGACCAGACCCATTTACCGCAGGAAACACGCGTGTTGTTGATACTTATGTAATTACCGACGAAGCAACCTGGAGCTGGGATGTCAATAACTTTACAGTAGGTCTTCAATACGAATACCAGAATGCAGTCAATGGTTTTATGCAGGGTGGAAACGGTTATTATGTATTTGCCTCTATGGAAGATTTCATGAACGGTGCAAAACCGTCGGCGTTTGGTATTACCCACTCTAATTCGGCAGATTTATCGCAATTTAAATCAGAATTGGCTTTTCAGCAGTATTCTCTGTACCTGCAAGATCAAATTGATGTTTCAGACAATTTCCGTTTAACAGCAGGTCTCCGTTTCGAATTGCCAACGTATCCTTCTATCGAAGAAACCAATTACAATGAGGCATTTGCAAAACTGAATTTTGGAGGTGCCAGTTATTCAACAGCTCAGCTTCCCGATGCAAGGGTAACATTTTCACCACGTGTTGGTTTTAACTGGGATTTAACAGGCGATCGTAAATATGTTCTGCGAGGCGGAACAGGTGTATTTGTAGGCCGTTTACCTTATGTATGGCTTGTTTCTGTAGTGGGTAATTCGAATGTTGGGCAAACGCAATATTTTTACAATACTGCTGCTCAGGCAAGTGGAGTTCAACCCGATTTTAAACCTGCTTTGCAAGATATCCTGAGCCAGCTTTATGGTGGTGGTTTTACTCCAACAACACCAAAAGCTCCTGCTTCTCCTACTATTCTCAGCGAAGGCCTGTCAATGCCTTCAACATGGAAATCATCATTGGCTTTCGACGCCAAACTCCCGGGTGATATTAACTTTACCCTTGAAGGAATTTATAACAAAGACCTCAATCCGGTTGTTGTAACCAACAAGGGATTTAAAGAGGATGGTACAATTCAACTTAACGCAAATGACACCCGCCCAAGATATACTCGTCATATCAATAATCAAAATGCCTATCTGATTGAAAATAATGAGGAAAATGACTCTTACTATTATTCACTTACGGCACAGTTATCCAAGAAATTTGATTTCGGTCTTGATTTATCTTTTGCATACACACGCTCTGAATCAAAAGCATACAGCGATGGTATTGGCGACCAGGTAACTTCGGCATTCAGTACAAATACATTTAATGTAAATGGTACAAATCGTCATGAGTTGGGTTACGGTTCATATGTTTCACCTAATCGTATATTAGCAACAGTTGGTTATCGTAAAGAATATGCAAAACATTTTGCATCAGGTGCTTATTTTGTTTACGAAGGTAACCAACATGGTTATGCAGGTGGATATTCTTATACCCGTTTCTCTTATACCATGGGAAATGTTGTAGGCGACTTTGGTGCAAATAACTTGCTTTATGTACCGGCATCAAAAGCAGAACTTGATTCATGGACTTTTGCTGATGCAACCGGATATACAGGGGCACAACAGAAAGAAGATTTCTGGAATTATATTGAACAGGATGAATACCTTAGTAAAACCAAAGGTAAATATACTGAACGTGGCGGTGCTATTGCACCATGGCGTAATCAACTGGATTTCAAATTTGTTCAGGATTTTTATGTTACAGCAGGCGGAAAGAGAAATACTTTACAACTTGGGGTAGATGTTAAAAACTTCCTGAACTTGCTGAATAGCGACTGGGGATTATACAAAACTACTTATGCAACAAATATTCTGAGTTATAATTCTTCAACAAAAGCATATTCGTTCCCAAAAGCTAACAACGAAGTATTAACTGAGACTTTCAAGAACTATGAAAGTTTCTCTTCTACTTATATGATTCAGTTCTCACTGCGTTATATTTTCAACTAAATAGTAAGGTTATATTTTAATAATCTGAGATAGTTTGAAGAGCCGTTTCCTTTTTGGGGAGACGGCTCTTCTTTTTTCTGTACTGCCTAAACGGGTATATTTTATATCTAACCGAATATCTGCATAAATCTTTGTGTTAGTTAAGTGTCAGAATATCAATGTAAAATAGTAATTTCAAAAAATAAATTTAAAAAAAGTAGTACTTTGTGTTGCATAGTACTAAAATAATATCATATATTTGCAATACCAATAACAAGGTAAGTTATAGTAGCAGTTTAAAAAAAGTTCTTTACAACATGTAACGTAAACAAAATTCGAGCGTCATTTATAACGAAAGAAAAACAGAAAACAAAGAAACAGTTCAGAAATAGAAAACAGAGCAGAAGCAAACAGAAAACAAAACATTAAGAAAACAAAGCCATGAAAACAAAAAACAATGTTCAGAAAACAGTATTAAGCACTTCAGCCGTAATCATCAGTCTTGTACTTATCAGTTTTACAGTAACCGCCCAGGATTTCTGGAAAATGGTAATAACCAACAGCAGTTTTAATGAAATTGCCCTGGCGATGACCGACACCCACGAAAAACCAAAATCGCAGCCGGTGAACCACGAAACCTGGGTTGAAAAACTGTCGCCTGTTGAAGAACAGGAACAGGAATTAGCAGTGGAAGACTGGATGAAAAAATCATCAAATTTCAGCGCGAGCGAACTTTTAACCCACCCCGAAACAGAAAGCAACCTGAAGGTTGAAGACTGGATGATGGATGAAAATCATTTCGGTACAGGCGACGAAATTGAAATGCCCTTAATCACAGAGCCATGGATGTACAACGAAAGAACATGGACCAGGTAAATAGAAATGTGATTTTACAGAGAACCTGAATTACAATAATAAATCATTAAAACAGAGAGTCATGAAAATTGAAAATGCAAAAGCCCAGATGAGGAAAGGTGTTCTGGAATACTGCATCTTGCTCGTTCTTGACGGGAAACCGTTGTATGCGAGCGACATCATTCAGGGGTTGAAAGAAGCCAGAATGATTGTGGTTGAAGGAACCCTTTATCCGTTGCTTACCCGCCTCAAAAACTCTGGTTATCTTACTTACCGCTGGGAGGAATCAACCCAGGGGCCACCCCGTAAATATTACGAACTTACCGATAGCGGCCGCAGTTTTCTTGGTGAACTCGAAGAATCGTGGAGCGAATTGGTCGATGCTGTTGCTAAAGTGAAAACAGTGAAAATGTAAATCAACCTGAAATTCTGACAACAAATAAAAACTGAGAAAAATGAAAAAAACATTCACAATAAACATCAGCGGCACAGTTTTTCACATCGAGGAAGATGCTTACGAAGTGCTGCAGAAATACCTGGTAAACCTTAAAAACCATTTTGGTGCCAGCGACGAAGGAAAAGAAATTCTGGCTGATATTGAGGCCCGGATAGCCGAGATTTTTATTGAACAGGGAGATAAAGAACAGAAAGTGGTAACCATTGATATGGTAAACAGCGCCATAGCAATTATGGGTACTCCCGAAGATTTTAACGACGAAGATGAGGAACAAACCGAAGAAACCGATACAGATCGTAAAGCTGCCGAAGATGAGGCCAAACGGCGCCGCCGGTTGTACCGCGATCCCGAACATCGCGTGATTGGCGGAGTTTGCGGAGGTTTGGGCGCCTTCTTTAACATGGATCCGGTTGTATTGAGGATTATTTTCGTTGCGCTGTTTTTTATCACAGCCAGCGCTGCATTCTTTGCTTACATTATTTTATGGATTGCAGTTCCAAAAGCAAAAAACACCGCCCAGCGGCTTGAAATGCGTGGACAGGAAGCCACTGTAAAAAACATCGAAAAATCGATAAAAGAAGAAATGAACGATGTTAAGGAAAGCTTTAAAAAATTCAAGGATTCAGAAACTTATGATAAAGGGAAGCGGAATATGGAAGCCGCCGGTGATGCCACCTACAGTGTGCTGAAATTAATATTGCGTGTAGCAGTGATTGTAATCGGGGTAATGTTGATTGTTACCGGGTTTCTTGGTTTACTTGGCTTTATTTCGTCGATGGTAATTGGTCACTCGCTGGTTGAAGGCTGGCCCATGATCTGGAGCCCTGAAATTGAAACATCAGGTTTTTTCAACCACTTTGTTGAACCGGGTGTATTTAACTGGGGATTGATTTTTATTGGATTACTTGCAGGGATACCACTTCTGGCAATTCTTTTCATCGGTACAAAATTGGTTTTCAGGTATAGAACCAATAACACAGCCATCGGTCTTACAATGGTTGGCGTGTGGCTGATTGCACTTGTGGCATTGATGATAATGTCTGTGAGCCAGATTGGCAACTTCAAAAACCGCTCGTCGTTTACCGAAACTCAAACCATTTCGTGCGACTCGTGCCAGACTCTGTACCTCAATGTTGGCGATGATAAATACAAGGAATACGCAAAAGAAGACATTGAAATCGATAACATGAAGATTGCAGTGGTCGATGGCGAAGATGTATTGCTGGGACGAGTGAAACTTGATGTTGAACGTTCGGGGAACAACGAGTTTGCAGTACTCATTAAAAAATCATCGCGTGGTAAAACCCGCGAATTGGCTAAAGAAACTTCAGAAGGAATAATTTACAGGTTCGAAAGGAAAGACTCGAC
Organism: Prolixibacteraceae bacterium; assembly: GCA_003516705.1. Taxonomy (GTDB): domain Bacteria; phylum Bacteroidota; class Bacteroidia; order Bacteroidales; family Prolixibacteraceae; genus Draconibacterium. The sequence goes on from DPCJ01000158.1 coordinate 59,367, forward strand.
ACTCTGGTTTGACCCGTACTTTATTTTAGGAGAAAACGAGAAATGGCGTGGTCAGGAAGTTGAAATCACAGTAAAAGTGCCCGATGGTAAAGCTGTGCATCTGAACGACAACATGGTCGAAATCATCAGCGACATAGAAAATGTTTCGAATACCTGGGACAACGACATGGTGGGTAAAACCTGGGTAATGAAACCCGAAGGGCTTACTTTGAAGGAAGCCTCCGCGGTTGAAGAGAGTGGCAAGAAAGAAAATGTAAAATAACAAAACAAGGAATAAGTAATCAGAAAATAAGGGCAATCAGGCGTGGTTGTCCTTATTTTTATTAAACAACAAAAACCATGATAACAACAACGAAAACCATAAACAGGCTGTTTTTAATGTTCTTCTTTGTGCTTGTATCACTCGTCGCTTTTGCCCAAAGCAAATCCGACAAAATGTATGATGCTTTCGCCAATAAAGATGGGGTTTCGAGCTTTACCTTCTCAAAAAATATGATTGATGCCATTGATATCAATTTGGGCGACGACGGTGACGAAAAGCAGGTAACCGGCGATTTGCACCAGGTGAGGTTTATGTCGTACAATCCTGAAAAGGGCAGTTTAACCGGCGCGCAGTTTTGCGATAAGGCCATTGGCTATTTACCTAAATCCAGATATCATAAATTTGTTGACGATGAGCCTGGTAATGACGCTGAAATATGGCTGATGGGCGGAAAGAAGAAATTTACTGAATGCCATGTTTTTGTACATAATGAAAACGCATCAGGATTACAGTTTGTAGTTTCGTTTTATGGCGACTTTACCGTGAGCGATATTGACAAATTGAAAAAATCGGGGAAAGGTTTTTCTGAAGATTGATTTTAGCGGGACTGAATATCACCAAAAAAATATGGCAAATAAAGTGCTTAAAAGTGGATTTTTTTGAATTTAAGCCAAGAGACAATTGATATGATACGGCCAAAAAATCACTAAATAAAACAAACATATGTAAAATAACGTTTAGTAATTACTACACGAAAATCAGACTCTTGATATAAAGTATTACGTGTATAGTGCATTTAATGAGGGTTAATCTGCATTCCGCGAATTTTAATACCAGACAAACAAGTATGAATAAGTTATTCACATTCCCAATTTGAAACCAACAATCCAATGTTGAATACTTTTTTGTTAAAACAGGGTCTCACTCTTTTGTAAATCAATCAATTTCCTATTTTTACGCCCGATAATTAATGGGTGGGTCTTAACATTTTTCAGTTTATTCTGCTTTAGCTGTAGTTAGGACGCTGTTTTATTGTTTAAGTTGGATAAAATCTCTGTTGGGGAAGCTGTTGAAATATAAATCACTAACCTTGTTAAAACGGGTATTTATGCTATTGCTGAATACACTGTTCAATTGCTTATTTCCAATAGTCTCAGTTTCTGTTAAGAATTTCCGTATTGCATTTTTGTTTGTGGTTTTTGCTTTCATCGGTTTGAATGGGGTGGGACAAATCTCAGTAGGTCCTAAGGAAGCAGGAAATGGTACAAATTTAACAGTTGTTGGTTCTGTCGCATGGACTAACCCATCCAATATTGCAACGACTATTATTAATGATTATTCTCATGTGACACTTAACAATAATGCTTCAAACTATCTTGTGGGTACAAACTATGGTTTTGTAATTCCAACTAATGCCATTGTTGTTGGAATTGAAGTTACTATTGGTAAGAACCGTGAATCAGGACGGGATAATGTGATGGTTGATAACGAAGTTCGTCTAATTAAAAACGGTGTCGTTATTGGTGCCAATTACGCTGATGGCACAACAAATTGGAACAGGGATAATCAGGTTAGAGAGGCTATCTATGGGGGTCCTAACGATTTATGGAATACAACTTGGACACCATCAGAAATTAATGCAAACAACTTTGGAGCTGCTATTTCTGCAATTACATCTCAAAATATTTATGCAAATGTTTATTACATCAGGATTACAATAACTTATACAACACCATTTTTTTTCAGGAGTACAGCAACAGGAAATTGGAGTACGACTTCAACATGGCAACAATCAAACGATGGTACGACTTGGGTCGCTGCAACATCAACACCAACTTCATCAAATAGTACAAGTATTTTAGTTCGAAACGGAAATATTGTTACTGTGGATAATAATCTGAATGTTGATGACTTAACGATAGAAACCGGTGGACAAGTTACTGTCAATTCAAATCGAACCTTAACAATTGCCAACGGAACGGGAACCGATTTGACAGTGAACGGAACTCTTCGTAATTTAGGTACAGTAGTCACAACAGGAACATTAGCCTTTGGGAATGGAAGTATTTATGACCATGCCCGGGATGGAGGAGTTATCCCTACCGCTACCTGGGATCCCAATTCAAATTGCGATATTACCGGAATTACTAATGTAAATGTTACCGGATTAAACCAGACGTTTGGAAATTTTACATGGAACTGTGCAAGCCAGGGGACAAACAACATTATCTCGACAACAGGGAATATAGTTGTTAACGGAGATTTCAGGCTAACCAACGGAATTTTTGCACTTAGCGCCAGTACATCTGCTCAACGTACTCTTACGATTGCCGGAGATTATATTCAAACCGTAGGAATCTTCGATTTTAACAGAGTCGATAATGGACTATTATCTACTTTATACATAGCAGGTGATTATATAAATTCTGCTGCTGCAGGCAGTATTGTTACCGGTGGTAATGGAGCTGTAAATGGTAATGTTGTGTTTAATGGCTCATCGCAACAAAATTTAATTTTAACAAGTGCCAATGCTGCCATTTGGACAAGTTTTATTGTGAATGCCGGTAGTAATTTGAAACTTGGTTCTGATGTAACATTAACCGGCGATGGTTCTGAACCAAAATACTATGCGGACTTTAATGTAAGTGGTACTGTTGACTTTAGCAATTATATTTTAAGTGATATTCCTTATAATAATAGCACCAATGCCTCTCATTTTACCCTGAACAGCGGAGCAGAATTAATTACAGCCAATACTGCTGGTATTTCATTGTCAGGAGCAACAGGTTCTGTGCAAGTTACAAGCACAAGAACATACAATACAGGTGCAAATTATACATACAATGGCTCAACGGCTCAAGTAACCGGAAACGGGCTTACCGGAGCAGACAATTTAACCATTAATAATTCAGCGGGGGTAACGCTCAGCGCGGCAACTGCGATTTCAGGAAATGTAGCTTTAACCAATGGGAAACTTATTACCAGCAGTACGAATTTGTTGCGAGTTACAAATAACTCAACAACAGCAATAACCGGAGCTTCAACCACCCGTTTTGTTGATGGCCCAATGCGTTGGACTCTTGCACCAGGTTCGTCTTATACTTTCCCCGTTGGCGATGGTTCAACTTATTTGCCTTTTGGGTTAAGTAATGTTACCGGAACAGCACCACTGATTACCGCTGAAGCAGTATCAGGCAATTCAGGCGGAACAGCCTCAAGCCCGTTAAGTTCGCTGAGCACCACTGAGTATTGGAATGCTCAAATTTCCGGCGGAACTTACACAAACGGAACAGTTTCATTAACAAGACAAAGTGATCTGAGCGGCATAGATGCTATCGGCAGAAGTGTTACCGTTGATGGTGCTTATTCAAATCTTAATGGAACAGTGAGCGGAACTTCAATTATTAACTCAGATGCAACCGGTAACTCGCTTGGTTTTTTTGCGATGGCAGCAAAACGTAGTATCACTGTCGGAACAATATCACCGGTTTCATACTGTCCCGGGGCGTCTATCAGTATTCCCTATACAATCACAGGTACATTTAATGCCGGAAATGTTTTCACAGCACAACTCTCCGATGCAGCAGGTTCGTTTGCAAGCCCGGTTGCAATTGGTTCTGTAACTTCTACAACATCGGGTATAATTTCTGCAACTCTTCCGGGGAGTGCAAATGGCTCAGGTTACAGGGTTAGAGTTGTGTCTTCAGTACCTTCGGTTACCAGCAACGATAATGGGGTGGATATCACAATTGGAAGCCCCCAGATTGTTACTTCTCCCGGGAGCCAATGTAAATATGCTGATAACGTTGATGTTACAATAAGCGCCAGTTCATCACTTACCGGAATTTTCCGGTGGTACGACTCAGGTTATACACTTTTGAAAACCGATAATTCAGTTGGTGAATCAAGCTATATTGCTGATAATATTTCATCCACTACAACGTATTATGTCACTTTTGAATCAGGAGGATGTATTACACCTTATACAGAGGTAAAAGCCTATGTTATAGAACCACCTTCCCTTGATGCAAGTGCTGGTGGCTCTTTTTGTGCAGGTTCCGATATTAACTTGTATAGTGCAGGGAGCTATGATAATTTGTATTGGGATGGACCCAACGATTTTTATTCAACAGATGAAGACCCCGTTATTACAAATGCATCAACCGGAATGAGCGGAACCTATACTGTTCATACAAATTCATTAAGTGGAGTGAACCTTGTTTATAATGGTAATTTCGAATTTGGAAATGTAGGTTTTGAAACCGATTATACTTTGGATGAAGTTTATGTTCATCCTGAAGGGGAATATGCGATTGTTAATGATCCTAATTCAGTTCATCCTGGCTTTACAAATTGCCCTCCTGTTTCCGGAGACCTTCAAATGGTTATTAATGGCTCAACAGACATTAACATTCCTGTAATTTGGAGACAAACCGTAAATGTGGTACCGGGGACTGATTATCAGTTTACATATTGGGTGCAAAGTGTAGTTGCAAGCAATCCATCGATTTTGCAGCTCTATGTAAATGATGTGGAAGCCGGGCCTGAATATGTTGCTGAAACAGCAACCTGTATTTGGAAACAATTTTTGTACAATTGGAGTTCGGGTACTGCAACCATCGCCAAATTAGAACTACGCAATAAAAACGTGATTGCCGGGGGTAACGATTTCGCACTTGACAGCCTTGTCTTTCAACACACTTGTACTTCAGATGCAAGTGTTGAAGTTTTTGTTTCAAACATATTTACGCCATCTGTTTCTATTGCAGCCAGTCCGTCAAATGCAGTTTGTTCGGGACAGCAGGTTACTTTTTCAGCCACCCCTACAAATGGAGGCTCGTCACCTGCCTACCAATGGAACGTGAATGGGGTAAATGCCGGAAGCGACAGCAGCAGTTATACCTATTCTCCTGCCAATAACGATATTGTTACCTGTGTTATGACTTCTGATCTTTCCTGTGTTACATCGGCTAATGCAACATCAAACGAAATCACGATGGCAGTAAATCCAATACCCTCTGCCACAATCTCAGGTTCTGCCACCATTTGCGACGGACAAACAGCACCAATACAGATTGATTTTACCGGAACCGGCCCCTGGGAAGTTACAACACAAAGAAATGATGCCGAACCGGTAACTGTTTTTGATATTACTGATAATCCTTACATTTTTTATGTTTCCACAGCCGGTACTTACACCATCAGTGCATTTAACGACGACCTATGCGATGGAACTTTCTCGGGGAATGCTGTGGTAACAGTTAACCCACTCCCAACCATTACACTCTCTTCTACAAATGCTGAAGTTTGTTTTGGTGATGTTGTGACTTCATTTGCATATTCAGCCACAACAGGTTCTCCAAATCAATACAGCATCGATTTTGATCAGAATGCTATAGATGAAGGATTCGTGAACGTAACAAATTCGGTATTAACAGGTGGTGCAATTGATATTGCCGTTCCTGCGACAGGCGCACCAGATACCTACTATGCAGATTTAACGATTAGAAACAGCACAACGGGTTGCACAAGTGCAATTTACAATATAACGATTATTATACATCCTTTACCGGAGACAAGTGAAATACAAACAAATTAAAACAATATAACAAATTAATTATTAGCACTTTAAAATTTATCATTATGAAAAAGTTTTTATTGATTTTCGCAGCGGTGCTTTTAACCGCATTTAGTGAAGATGTGTTTGCACAAGGAACAGGAGTTGCACCGGCTGTTGGTAGCACAAAAAATTATTCAGTTGCTCCAGCAGCTGCAAATGGGAATAACTATGCCTGGTCTTTAACAACCGATGCTGCTGGGTTAATTCCTGCCGGAGCTGGAGTAGCTACTTTATCTTCAACCGGAGGAGAAGATGTAAGTGATATTGATATTACATGGTTAAATCCAGTTATTGGATCAACTTACTATTTGCATGTTGTTGAAACTGCAACCGCTGCAAATGGTGGATGTTCAAATCACAAAGCTTTGGCGATTAAACCTGCTAACTTATTTGAATTAGAAATTATTAATGTCAATTTAGCTAATGTTGAACAAGCAAATGATTTTGAGATATGTCCTGCAGAAGTAAAAGTAACTTCCTATGATGGTGCCAATACTGGTACTTTAGCAGATGCACAAAATTTTATATATAACTATCAAAAAGATTCAGTTTATTATAAGGTAACTGCTTCAGGTATTGATTTAACTACTACAACCTGGAGTCCGCAATTTACAATTGGTCATGATGGAATAACAGGAACAACAGTTACTGCTGGTTGGTCAAGTTCAATTACTGGTCCGTTCACAAGTTTGATAAATACAGATGGTACAACTGCAAATGATATTTCTGTTCCAACTACTGCAAATGGTGTTATCTATATCAAAGTTGTGGTTAATAATTCTACAACAAATGAAGGCTTAACTGCTAATAATGTTGACGTTGTTTTACTAAACGGTGCGAATACCAGTGAAGACGAAAATGGTAATGATGTTACTAGTATTGGGAATGGTTCAAGAAATCAGATTATTAAAGTTAGACCAGCTACCTCAGATATTATCACAACTGAATAATCCGTCATCATGCGACTCAAGAATTCTTTCATAATGATCATATTCATCCTGGCCGCCGGAACCTTGGCGGCCCAGGGTGATCATGTGATCTACGAGGGTACTCACCTGAATTACAGGGTCGGATTTAATGAGGGTAACACTTACGCCTGGGAAATTCTTAGCAACGTAAATCCACCAGAGATTGCTAATCCGGGTGATGCTGGTTTTATTACCGATCCCAATCTTTCGGATGTGGCGGTTCAGTGGAATCTTGCGGGTACCTATTTTGTAACAGTAACCGAAACCGATGCAGGTGGATGTTCAAACAAAAAAGCGCTTGCGGTGCAGGTTCAACCTAACAACCGTTCTATCGGTTTTGGATTAACAGCCAGTACCGAATGTTTTAGTATTTCGGGGAATGACTTTCAATTGGCTTTGTCGTTACTCGACAATAATGGTGCGCCATTAACTGCGGCTTATTTTCCGCTGGCGGTTCAGTTTACAGTAAACGGAGAACCACAGTCGCAACTGTTGCGTTACAACGACCAAACGTTGCAAATAACGGAAACGATGTTTACTGCCAATCCTCAGCAAAACACTAGTGTTGAGGTAATGATTACCAACGTTACCGATGTTAAAAATGTACCTGTACAACCGGGAGCAAATGGAACGCATTTGCGTACCATTTATGCAATTCCTGAAATTGAGTTTACAGAAGAATTAAGAAGACAATATTATGACAAAGAAAGGATTACTGCTTATAGCAGTTTTGTTTCTCGCACTCACAGGGTGGAGCCAAAATAGCATCACCCAGGGCGGAACCAAAGGTTATAAGCTGAAGCTAAATGTGGGTAATGCCACAGGCGCCACTTACCAGTGGAGCGTTTCACCGGCCAACGGAACAACTACCAACCTCACCGGAGTTTCCGGCGATACTGCCACCATTGTTTGGGATGGCCCGGCTGGTTTGTACTCGGTACTGGTTCAGGTAACCGACGGAAACGGATGTTTAAGCGAACCCATCAGCCAGGACATGGAGATTTTAGCTCCCGGCAACCTGATTTTCGCTACCAACTTCCCGGGAACTGTGGTTTGTTCCGATTTGGCAGGGGGTAACGAAGGTTCTGCTCCTGAACACAGCACAAGTTCATTCCGCATTACTTATGCCGGAGCTGTGAATTTGTCGTCGGCCAAAATTACCATCAAAAACCCGGCTGGCGTTTTTGTGGGTCTTGATGGTTCGGTTTTAGCCAACCAGGATGCACCTGAACTGACAATTGCCAATGCTGAGACCGACAAGGAAATTTTGTTCGATGTAACCGACAGTTGGGAAAATACCACCGCAGGAAACATCGATTTCGAAATTTTACTGCTAAGCGCAAAAACAACCGACAATTCGGATATTACCGCCGATCCTATTTCGGATGTAACCCGTACCATTACGGTGTCGCCAAAACCGGTAATTGCGTTTGAATAATTGACCGTAGAGACGCAATATATTGCGTCTCAAAAAAATAACCGGATGTTGTGTAAAATAATTGGTTTGATGTGCAAATGATAATGAATGATTTTCACCTGCTGATTTTGATTTAGCTGGTGAATAGCAGCAAATAAATACTGAGCCGGTGACTGTTAGTCACCGGCTCAGCAAAACAAAAAGAAATTGATTAAGAATTTAAAACATATCGTAATCCTATTGGCCCTAATCTGGCAGGCGCATTTGTCGTTTGCCCAGGATACGATTCCTTTAAATTCAACACATTCGTTTACAGCAACATTTCAACCCGGTTACACCTATTCATGGTGGTACATTAATGCATCAGGAGTAAGAACAGATTTTGTTTCAACTTCGAATAAAACCGAAGAAATTCTTTGGGAAACTGAAGGAGACTATACTTTGTTTTCACAGGCAAAAGATGCAAACAATTGTCTTTCGGAGGTGATTGCCAAAAACTTTGTGGTTTACAAAAAAGACACACCACCATTACAGGTTTTTGCCGGGCCCGACACAATTATTGGCAGTTGCCTCACGTATGTTTTTGCTGATGTTGGTCCGATTGAAGATGGTTATACCTATTCGTGGAGTCCGGCGGTTTATCTCGACAATCCGAATGCTCCAAACCCGGTGTTTACTGCGGGCGAAACCTCAACTTATGTTTTAACGGTTACAAATTCCGCCGGAATTTCAGGAACTGATACAGTAACCATTTCCGTGAATCAGGAAGAAAAACCGGTTATCGAATTTGGCTCGTCGGATGCGTTGGTTGAACCAGGTACCGAAACAACTCAGGAGGCTACCTTTGTTTCAGGCAATGCGCAAAATTCAGTTTATCAATGGTTTGTAAATCCTGCTAACGGAACAACCACCGATTTGAGCACAATTCAGGGTTCAGCCGCCACAATTCTCTGGGACGGACCGGTTGGAGATTACAGATTATTTGCAGTTGTTACCACCGGAAATGGGTGTATAAGTGATACTGCCATGCTGAATGTTGAAATAGCAGAACCTTCAGATATTTTCCTGACTGCTGGGAAGGATACAACCATTGGCGGATGCAACCCGCTTCAGTTAAATGCTTTAGTTACTGAAGAACCTGGCGTTACTTACACTTATTTGTGGTCGCCGGCCACCGGGCTTGATAATGCAATTGTTGCCAACCCGGTTTTCACCTCGGGAAATACAACAACTTTTGTGGTAACGGTAAATAATAGTAAAGGTGAAGTGGCCACCGATTCCGTAAAAGTCACGGTTTCAACCGTTTTTGCTGATGCCGGAAGCGATGTGATTATGCCGCAGGGATCGACAACTTTGTTAGATGGAAGCCAAAGTTCAGGTTCGGCACTCGCTTACAACTGGACAACAGCTTCAGGAAAAATTGAAAGCGGAGCCAATACTGCAACGCCAATAGTAAGTGGTTTTGGCGATTACTATCTGCTTGTGACCGATGGTTTTGGATGTGCCGATCGTGATACAATAAATGTCACTCGTTTGGCACATGCACCAGTAGCTGTTGACGATTACGATACCACCGCATACCAGCGCGAAATTGTTATTGATGTGCTGGCGAACGATACTGACTTGGAAAACAGGATCAACCCTGCGTCGTTAACCATTTCCAACGCACCTTTTAACGGAACAGCTTATGCCGATTTTGATACCCATACTGTGCATTACCGCCCGAATACAGGGTTTAAAGGAACCGATGTATTTGAATACAGAATTTGTAATACACTTAATCAATGCGATGAAGGCAGTGTTTATGTATTTGTTTCCGATTTCGAATTCCTGATTCCGAATGCGTTCTCACCCAATGGCGACGGCATTAACGATTATTTCGAAATACTCGGAATCGATTATTACGAAAACAATTCGATTACCATTATCAACCGTTGGGGAAACAAGGTTTATGAAGCCAGGAACTATGGAATCAACAACAGTCCTGAATTCTGGGATGGAAAATCAAATACAGGATTCAGAATTGGTGATGATAATTTACCAACAGGAACTTACTTTTACATACTCGATTTGGGTAATGGTGAAAAACCGGTTTCAGGTTCGATTTATTTAGACAGATAATTTGTATGAGGGGAGTTAAAAAAACAGGGCTTTTACTTTTTGTGACACTGGTTTTATTGGCCGGCATAAAAACGTATGCCCAACAAGACCCGATGTACACTCAATTTATGGATAACCTGTTGGTGGTTAATCCGGGTTATGCAGGGTCCAGAGACACTGGTAATTTCCTCCTCGTATCGCGCAACCAGTGGGTTTCGGTGGCCGATGCACCGGTTACCAACTCCTTTTCGTATAACACCCGCTTTAAAGAACAAAACTTCGGACTTGGTTTTTCGGTGATGTACGATAAAATCGGACCATTAAAGCAAACCGGAGTTTACTTTGATTATTCCTATTTTCTGCGAGTGAGCGAAAAGTTTAAACTCGGAATGGGGTTAAAGGGAGGTGTAAGTTTTTACAGAGTCGCACTAACCGAATTGATTACCATTGACCCCGACCCAATTTATTCGCAGGATATTTATAAAAACTTCCTGCCCAACATTGGAGTGGGTGGATATCTTTATTCCGACAAAACTTATTTCGGCTTGTCGGTCCCAAAACTGATTGAAAATACAATTACGCGCGACGATTATGAAACTGACTATGTAAACAAAGAAGAAATACATATTTATCTGGTTGGAGGCCATAATTTTAATCTGAGTTCCGATTTTCAATTAAAAACCAATGCCATGCTCAGGTATGTAAAAAATGCCCCGATATCAGTTCAGGCAACAGCACTGGCTGGTTTCAGAGAACGGTTCTGGCTGGGTGGAATGGTACGTTTTGGCGATGCTTTTGGTATTGTTGCTCAATTTCAGGCCACGCCGAAAATGCTCATCGGTTATTCATATGACATTACAACCTCTGAACTTAATGTATTCAGCAATGGTACACACGAAATCATGTTCAGTTACGATTTGAATATTTTCCAGACTTCTGCCAAATAGTGCAGTATTCAATGCAGCAATCCGATTTCGTGATATTCTTGCCTGTAAAAGTTTTAAATATTAGCCACCCGACGTAGACTGGCAATATCAAGAAACTTAATTTTACGTCCCTGTAATTCAATCAATTTGTCCTGTTTAAACTCTGAAAGCAGGCGGATGACCGATTCGGTAGCAGTTCCTACCATGTTGGCCAGCTCTTCGCGGGTAAGCGAAATCTGGAGTGTATTCTGGTTGTCGAGTTCGAAATTTTCTTTCAGCAACAGTAAAACTTCAGCAAGGCGTTCGCGCACTGTTTTCTGGGCGATGTCGGTAATATAATCGTTGGCTTCGCGCAACTCGCGGCAAACAATCTGCAGCATGTGGTGCGAAAACTGCCAGTTGTTCTGGATGAGATAAAGTAAAGTCTGATACGGAACATGACACAAAATGGCTTCGTCGATGATTTTGGCGGTGGTGCAAGCCAGTTCCTGGCTCAACAGCGAGCGGTAGGCAATAATTTCGCCGCGTTTGGCAAAGCGGATAATCTGTTCCTTACCATCAATACCGGTTTTAAAAATCTTAACAATACCACGGGTAACGCAATAAAATCCGGTTAACCGGCTGCCTTCGCGGTAAATGATAGTGCCTTTTTTATACAACTGGCAGGTTTTATCGAAATTCAAGCGATTGAATTCGTCTTCTGTCAGTTTGTTAAATAACTGAAATCCACTCAGGTTAGTTTCCTGTTCTGTAGGTCGTTTGATAACACTTCTCATTTTGTTGCTAAAATTTTTATTATTTGAATCAAATGTGTCACTTGATGTGTTAAATATACAATTAAGTCTTTTATTGTAAACCTTAGTTATGCAGATATTTAGATACGTTATATTTGCGCTGCAAAATAAGTGAAAACTATTTAAATTGAAATAATTATGAAACATTTTGTTGATTTGGCCTGGACTGACAAAGTAGCTTTTACCGGCGACATGGATGGCCACAAAATTACAGTTGATGCCACTGAACAATCGGGTGGAAGCGACCTTGGCCCACGTCCGAAAAAACTGATGCTCACAGCATTGGCGGGTTGCACCGGAATCGATGTAATTATGATTCTGAAAAAAATGAAAGTGGTTCCCGAAGCTTTTAACGTAATTGTGGAAGCAGACGTGACCGAAGAACACCCAACACACTATACAAAAATGAAAGTGATCTACCAGTTTAAAGGAAAAGACCTGCCCATGGACAAGCTCGAAAAAGCAGTGAAACTTTCGGAAAGTACTTATTGCGGAGTCACCGCTGCATATCGCAAAGCCATGGAAATGACCTGGGAAATCAGGGTGGTTGAATAGTAAAATGGGTTTCAGGAGAAATGTTTCTTTGCGTCTTTGCGAGAAAATTAAACTAGTTTATTAAATCACTAGGTTTTAAACAATAGGCATTTCTGCTTTGTCATTTTGGTATTATGAAAACAATATTTCACAAAGCAGAAAACAGGGGATTTGCCAACCACGGATGGTTGAAAGCAGCCCATTCATTTAGTTTTGCCAACTGGTACGACCCCGAAAAAGTACATTTCGGGTTGCTCAGGGTTTTAAACGACGATATCATCGGTGCGGCACAGGGTTTTGGCCTGCATCCGCACAACGACATGGAAATCATTACAATTCCGCATTACGGGGCTTTGCGGCACACCGATAACATGGGCAACGAAGGCGTAATCACTGCCGGCGAGGTTCAGGTAATGTCGGCAGGTAGTGGCGTGATGCATTCTGAGTTCAATGCTTCAAAAACTGAAGAACTGAATCTCTACCAGATCTGGATTTTTACTGATAAAAAAGGGCACCAGCCGAGGTACGACCAGAAAAAGTTTGACCCGGAAAAAAGAATCGACAACTGGCAACTGCTGGTTTCGCCCGATGGAAGGGACGAGTCGTTGTGGATTCACCAAAATGCCTTTCTTTCGGTTTTCGACAGCAAAGAAACAGATTTAACGGGTTACAAACTGAATGACACAGCCAACGGCGTATATTTTATGCTCACCGAAGGCGAAGTTAAAATTGGTGGTCAGGTACTAAAAACCCGTGATGCCATTGGCGTTTGGGAAGTTTCAGAACCGCTTGAAATTAGTTTTCAGCAACCATCAAAAATTCTGGCCATCGAAATACCTATGAGGTAATTTGTACCATTTTTCTATCATATTTTGAAAGGCACTGCACACAGCAGTGCCTTTCTTTTTAGGGCTGAATGAGAATTTTTTAAAGCTTTTTCTGTTTAAATCCCGGAAAGTCAGAACTTTTGCGGAATCAAATCCTGAAAAGTTAATGGTTTCAATTTAATAGCAGTAAATCAATTTATTAGAGATGGCAAAATCATGACCTGATTTTAAATCGCCAACATATTAAACCACAACTTCGGTTTTATCGTAACAGTTTTATATTTTTAATTTCGATAACGAAAAATCAAATCATGATCAAATCTGTCAATCCGTACACCGGCAAAAAAGTAAACGCATTCGAAACACATTCACCACAAGGAACCGGACAAATTATAAACTCAGTTGACAAAGCTTTTCGCACCTGGAAGAACACGACTTTTTCGCAAAGGGCTGCATTTTTGCTGAATATTGCCTCTTTGCTCAGAAGTAAAAAGGAAGAGCTTGCCAAACTTATGGCCATCGAGATGGGGAAAGTGATACGGGAGGGCGTTGCCGAAATTGAAAAATGCGCCTGGGTTTGCGAGTATTATGCGCAAAATGCCGAAACGATGCTCGAAAATGAAACCATCGAAACACAATATTCAGCCTCCTATATTTCGTACCAGCCATTGGGAACCATTCTTGCTGTAATGCCGTGGAATTTTCCGTTCTGGCAGGTTTTCCGGTTTCTGGCGCCAACATTGATGGCCGGAAATACAGCGGTTTTGAAACACGCGAGTAATGTTCCGGGTTGTGCAATGGTCATTGAGGAATTAATCCGTGAAGCTGGTTTGCCCGAAAATGTATTCCGTACACTTTTGGTTGGTAGTAGTCAGGTTGAAAGTGTAATCAGGCATCCTGTGGTTAAGGCGGTGAGCTTAACCGGCAGCACACCGGCTGGCCGGAGCGTGGCAGCAATTGCCGGCAGCGAACTGAAAAAATGTGTGCTCGAACTGGGCGGCAGCGACCCATATCTTATTCTGAAAGATGCTGCACTTGAGCAGTCGGCCATTGTTTGTGCCATCAGCCGTTTGTTGAATGCCGGACAAAGTTGTATTGCCGCCAAACGTTTTATTGTTGTCGAAGACGTTTATACCCATTTTCTGGAACACTTCGCTCATCAAATGAACGAAGCCCGCTTTGGTGACCCCTGCGACCCCGAAATTACCATGGGTCCGCTGGCCCGCACCGACCTGCGCGACGAACTGCACCAGCAGGTGCTGGATTCAGTAAAAAAAGGTGCAGAAATAGTTCTGGGTGGCGAAATTCCAAACCTGAAAGGCGCATTCTATCCACCAACAATTCTTGAAAATGTAAAACCGGGAATGCCCGCATACGACGATGAATTGTTTGGACCGGTAGCATCTGTAATAAGGGTGAAAAATGAAGCCGAAGCCGTGAAAGTGGCCAACGACAACCCATTCGGGTTGGGAGCAGCGATATTTACAAAAGATACAATTTCGGGCAGCAGGATTGCCGAATTACAACTTGATGCCGGCTGCTGTTTTGTGAACGACTTTGTAAAATCAGACCCGCGTTTGCCGTTTGGCGCAATCAAGCAAAGTGGTTTTGGCCGTGAACTTTCGCTGCATGGAATCAGAGAGTTTGTAAACGTGAAAACGGTTGTGGTGAAATGATTTTTTTTTAAAACCTTATTTTTGTTTTTATACCTTAGTAGCCAAATGATTATCAATTAGAACTAACCTTATTTACCTTATTCTAACAATATTAAAATACAACAAACTAAACCATAAACTTATGAAAATCAAAACATTTTATCTGTTGTTGCTGACTCTTTTATTCGCGTTTTCATGCTCTGTCCAAAAACCAACTGAACGCGAAACCAATTTTAACTCCGGCTGGAAATTTATGCGTGCCGATGTTGCCGGTGCTGAACAACCTGGTTTTGACGATGCCGCCTGGCGGATGCTGGATTTACCTCACGATTACAGCATCGAAGACCTGCCTGTAAAAGATGGCGTAAAACAAATCGGGCCATTTTCTGAAGAAAGTGCCGGCGGTGCGTCAACGGGTCATGTGGTGGGTGGAACTGCCTGGTACCGCAAACATTTCAAACTTGAAAAAGCCGACGAAGGGAAATTGGTTCAGGTACTCTTTGATGGTGTTTATATGAATGCCGATGTGTGGATTAACGGCCACCACCTTGGAAATCATCCTTATGGTTACACGGCTTTTGCTTTCGATTTAACGCCAAATCTCAATCCGGCCGGACAGGAAAATGTGCTGGCAGTGCAGGTGAAAAACGAAGGCAAAAACTCGCGCTGGTACAGTGGCTCGGGTATTTACCGCGACGTAAAACTTATTAAAACCAATCCGCTTCATGTTGATTTATGGGGAGTATTTGTAGCAACGCCACAAGTTACCGACGAAAAAGCAACCGTGGCAGTTGATGTAACGCTGGTAAATGCTTCTGATGAGAATAAAAACTTCACCTATAAAATTGATTTTACCGACCCTGATGGCAAACCGGTTCCGGGATTGACCGATGAAAAAAGTCTGGAAGCGGGTAAAACATTTGTTTTCACGCAGGAATTTGCAATACCTGATTACAAATTGTGGTCGGTCGAAAAGCCGGACTTGTACAAAGTCAAGGTTCAGATACTTGAAAGTGGAAAAGTAATTGATGAGGTTACTGAAAATTTTGGTATCCGCACCACTGAATTTTCAGTAGAAAAAGGATTCCTTCTGAACGGGCAACCGGTTGAACTGAAAGGTGGTTGTTTGCACCACGACAACGGCCCGTTGGGTTCTGCCGCTTTTGAAACCGCGGAATACCGCAGGGTGAAAACAATGAAGGAAAATGGGTTCAACGCCATCCGCACTTCTCACAATCCGCCATCGAAACATTTTCTCGATGCCTGCGACAAACTGGGAATGTTGGTGATGGACGAATCGTTCGACCAGTGGCAGCGGCCTAAAAATCCGCAGGATTACAATTTGTATTTCGATCAGTGGTGGGAAAAAGACCTGGAAGCCATGGTAAAACGTGACAGAAATCACCCGTCAATTATCATCTGGAGTATCGGAAATGAAATCAACGAAAGAGCCGATTCTTCGGGACTCGAAATCGCGCGCAAACTGAAAGCCAAAATTCTGGGAATGGATAAAACACGACCGGTAACTCAAGCTATTTGTCATTTCTGGGACCACCCGGGCTGGGGCTGGGAACGAACGGCTCCTGCTTTTGCGCAATTGGATGTACACGGCTACAATTACAGATGGGGCGATTATGAAGCTGACCATGCCAGTTTCCCTGAACGGATTATTATCGGAACCGAATCGTTTCCAAAAGAAGCTTTTGAAAACTGGCAAATGGTTGAAAAACATTCATACGTAATCGGCGATTTTGTGTGGACAGGCATGGATTATCTGGGCGAATCAGGAATCGGCCATACAAAACCCGATACAAGCAAAACCGGGTTTTTGCCTCCCTGGCCCTGGTTTAACGCCAATTGCGGCGATATCAGTATTCTGGGTTACAAAAAGCCTCAGATGCTTTATCGTGATGTTGTCTGGAAAAACTCTGAACTCGAAATGCTTGTCCATGCACCAGTTGCTGAAGGATTGAAAGAAATTGTGAGTCAATGGGGCTGGCCCGAAGAGTGGAAAAGCTGGACCTGGGCTGGTAACGAGGGAAAAAAACTGCAGGTTTCGGTGTATTCACGCTGCGATTCGGTTCGGCTTGAACTAAACGGGAAATTGATAGGTAAAAAGGAGGTTTCAGAATCGACTAAACTTACGGCTCTATTTGATGTTCCATACGAACCCGGTGAATTAACCGCAATCGGTATAAAAGATGGAAAGGAAATTGTGCGTCAATCGCTGAAAACCGCCGGAAAACCGGCCCAACTGAAAATCACATCCGAAGAAAACAATTTCGAAGGAATCAATAACGAGCTGGTTTATTTTAACATTGAAGTTTTAGATGAAAACGGGTTACTGGTTCCGAATGCTGCAATTCCGGTTGAATTTGAAATTTCGGGCGGTGGAAAACTGCAGGCAGTTGGCAACGAAAACCCGGCAGAAATGCAGAGTTTTCAGCAACCACAGGTTAATTCGTACCGTGGGAAATGCCAGTTGATTGTAAGAAAAGACAAAACCGGCGCAGCTATTCAGGTTGCTGCAAAATCGGAAGGATTGACGTCTGGAAAAATTTGAAAATATTAAACACGAAGACACAATGATAATCGATTCGTATCCTTGTGTCTTTGTGTTCATTTCACTTTTCTATAAGGTTTCCAAGTATACATTTTCCTTCCGGCAAACTGTCCCAGGAAAAAACTGCCCAGCAGAAAAGGAGCCAGAATCCAGGTTAAATCCAAATCGTGAAATTTACGAATGTAGATTACCAGTGGAACCGGTGCATGGATGGCCACAAACCACCAGAACGACAGTTTCCGGAGACCACCGCGGATATATCCGAACGGAAGGTTAACGATAAAAGTGGCGACACAGGTATAAAAAAGGCGCCATTCAAAAGTGAGCATATTATCGAAAAAGTGCATCGGCAAATCAGTGTTTGTTGGTAATCATTTGGTAAATGGTTTCTATCCAGTCGTTGTTTGCGTTCAGACTTTCTACAAGCTGAACTTTTTCTCCGCCGTGTTCCGCAAAAATTTCCTGGTATTCAATGCCAATTTCCACAATGGTTTCAAGGCAATCGGCAATAAAGGCAGGCGCTGCAATCAGTATTCGTTTTTTACCCTCTTTTGCCAGCCGGATAACTTCTTCATCTGAAAAAGGGTTCAGCCAGTTTTTGGTAAGCCGGCTCTGAAAAGCCACTGAATACGCCGATTTTGGAAGGCCCAACTCCTTTGCCAGCAGCCTTGTGGTTTCGTAACAGGTAGCTTTATAGCAAAAATTACCGTGAGCGGGCAATCCCGTTTCGCACTGACAACCGGCTGTTTTTATTTCGGGATGCACCCGGTCGGTTTGACTGAACGGCAATCCGTGGTACGAAAAAATAATGTGGTCGTAACTGGCAGGATTGTATTTGCTGATTTGCGCAGCAAAAGCTTTGATAAATCCGGGATTGTCGTAAAACTGGCTGATGATGCTGATTTCCGGAATCACATTCCACTTAGCCATTTCTGAATTAACAAGCTGAACAATGGTTCCAGTGGTTGATGACGCATATTGCGGAAACATTGGTAATACCACAATTTCGTCGAATCGTTTTTCCTGAATGATTTTCAAAGCTGCTTTCAGCGAAGGATTCTGGTAGCGCATTCTCACAAAAACAGTGAAATTTTCACCCAATTTTTCCTGCAACTTATCACGTGTTTCGTTCGAAATAACCAGGAGCGGCGAACCTTTTTCAGTCCAAAGTTTCTGGTAGAGTTTTGTCGATTTGGGTGCCCGAAACGGAACAATAATCAGGTTCACCAATATTTTCTGCAACAGCCACGGCAAGTCAATCACTCGGCGGTCGTTCAGAAATTCAAACAAATATTTCCTGACAGCCGGAACTGTCGGGGCATCCGGAGTTCCAACATTGGCTAATATAACTGCAGTTTTTTTTGTCATTTTTCAGTCTGAAATCAGTTGAGTTCTTCGGCAATGGTTCGTGCCTGTTTAATACGGTCGGCCATGCCGATTCCGTCGCGGATATTTCCGGCCAGAATCAAACCGGGGTATTTTTGCTGAATCAGGCCAATGATTTCGAATCGTTTACCCGAACTCAGTCCGTATTGCGGAATCGCGTATTTGTACCTGAAAATTTCAAACAAATCGGGTCTGAAAATGGGCATTCCCATCATTTGCCGAAACTCGCGCGAAATCGTATCTTCAATTTCCTCATCTTCCATTTCAAAAATTTCGGGTCGTTTGGTGCCGCCTAAAAACACAGAAAGCAGCGCACCATTTTTGGGTGCACGGCCACTGAGAAACGACGAGGTAAACAAAACACCCAGAATATCGCGTTGTTCGATTGTTGGAACCAGGCCGCCAAAAGCTTTCAGGTTAATGCCTTTCCAGTTTCGGTAACCCACAACGGCCTGCACCACCGATGCATATTTCAGTTCCTCAAAGGGCGCTTTTTCTTCGGACGAAAGAAAAGGTAAAAGATTTCCCAATTCGTAACCACCGACAGTAGTAATCACTTTTCCAGACTGAATGGTAATATTTTCGCCGTTAATTTCGGTGCTGATTTCAAACCCGTTTTCTGTTTTGCTAACAGTTGTATTTTTTGCATTCAGCAAAATACTTTCAGTACCCACTTTTTCAGTGAGCGCAACAATCAGATTTTTCAAACCGCCTTTTGCCGAAAAAACTTCACGGGTGGCTTTTTGCAATCGCGGGTTGTTTTTCCGCTCTTTTGCCTTTTGCATTGTCCCTTTGATAAAGCTGCCGTAATTCTGTTCCAATGCGTACAATTTTGGCAGAGCGAACCTCGGAATCAGGTAATTGGTATCGCCAGCATAAACACCCGAAATAAAAGGGTCAACCGCGTAATTCAGAAAGCTGACACCCAACCGGCGTTTAACAAAATCGGCCAGGTTTTCGTCGGGATTTGTGCCTTTTTTGCGGAACGGCTCGCCCAAAATTCTGAATTTGTCGCCCAAAGAAAAAAGCGGAGTGGTGACAGCCGAAAACAACCCCGAAGGAATGGCGCGCCATTTTCCTTTTTTCCAGATGAGGCGGCGTTTTGCATCAGGATTGGCAGCTTCAAAAGTGCAAAGTCCTTCCAGTTCCTCAAACAATTCGGCTACCTCCGGGTTTCCCACAACACCTGTGTTGGGGCCTTTTTCGTAAACAAACTCGTCGTCTTTTACCGATTGAATCACACCACCTGTTTTGGCCGATTTTTCAACAATCAGCACCTCTTTTCCCTGTTTTTTCAGGTAAAAAGCCAGTGTCAGCCCGGTTAGTCCGGCGCCGATGATTACAATTTGTTTTTTGTCCACACTGTTCATTTACAATGCTTTTGAAAATTTTTGTAACGCATTTTTCAGATTTGGGTCAAATGCTGCCGCAATATTACGAACAAAGAATTTTCCTTTTTCTGACACTTCCACACTTTCCGCATCAAAATTTACAAGTTCGTCGTTTACAAAACCTTCAAAAGCCTGTGCTTCAAAACCCACAATTCCCCTGATTTCTTCGGGTGAAACGGCAAATCTTCCGGCGGCTTCGTTCCACGAAAGGTAGTGGTTACACATGATTTCGTTAATTACGTGCCTGATAATTTTTTCAGTTTTGCTGAGCGAATAGCCTTTTTCGATAAAGAAATTTCCTTTGTTGATTTCTTCGACATACTGATTTGTGTCTTTGGCATTTTGCGCGTAGGCACTTTCCATCTGGCTGATTCCTGTGGCACCGAAAGCATAAACCTGTCCTGTGGTTTCGCGGGTGCAATATCCCTGAAAATTGCGGTGCAGCGTGCGGTTTTTCACGGCAATATACAAATCGTCGTTTTCGCGGGCATAATGGTCGAGACCGATGGCTTTGTACCCGGTTTGCGTGAGGACATTGTAAGCCGCCTCAAACATTTCGAGTTTTTCGGAAGCCTGTGGAAGCCCGCGCACTTCCAGAATTTTCTGAGCTTTTTTTATCCACGGAATGTGTGCATACGAAAAAGTCACCAGCCTGTCGGGCGAAATTCGGGCGGCACGTTCCATGGTTTCGGTAAACGATTTTACATCCTGATAAGGCAGGCCGTAAATAAAATCGAAATTGACACCAATATTTTTGTGGCTGCGAATCATGGTAACCAGCTCTTCAACCGGAATTTCCGGGGCATCGCGGTTTACATTGTCCAACACTTTTTGGTTGAAATCCTGAATGCCGAGACTGATGCGGTTAAACCCGCTTTTTACCAAGGAGTCGATGTAACTGGCATCCAGCATGGCCGGGTGGCATTCCATGGCAATTTCGGGATTCGCAATGAATTGAAAATTTTGATGAATCACAGCCATAATTTCTTCCACCATTTCCACCGGCAGCGAGTTGGGCGTGCCGCCTCCCCAGTGTATTTGCGAAACTTTCCGCCGTGGGTCGAGGTATTTTTTCACCATCACAATCTCTTTCTTCACTGCATCGACATAAATCCGCATCATTTGTTTGTTGCGCGTCAGGTGTGTGTTGCAGCCACAGTAATGACAAATTTTCGGGCAAAAAGGAATGTGGATATAAATGGAAATATTTTCGGGCGCTTCGTGATTTGAGGTCTCAATCGCCTGAATATACTCGCTGTTTCCGAATTCGTTTACAAAAAAATTGGCCGGCGGGTAACTGGTGTAACGCGGCACTGGCACGTTGTATTTTTCTATCAGACTAAAATCTGGTTTCATATTTTCAAAGTGTATTTAATGCTCAAACCTATTTTACAAATTCAAAATTTACTTCCTGCAATTCCCCCTTTCAGGGGGGTGAATTCTTCCTGTTTCCAGTACTTTCTTTTTAGAAGAAAATAAGGAATAATCAATAGAAATAAAAAATCAGAAAGTATTAAAAAACATGAATATTTGAATATAACTTCTTGATTTCTCATTCCTTATTCGATGTTTTACATTCAAAATTTTGAGGAAGGAAGGGGGTGAGACCCCTTATCTAATCTTAAAAAACATTTTCTCACCCCTTTAGTTTCCTCAAGGGCTACTGCCCCCAATATCAAAACCTTATCTAAAAAAAATCTATTGCATAGTTTTATCCGGTAATTCAACCCCGGCTTCAACAATCGGGCACCGTTTTTCGGTACTGTAAAAATCGGGTTTGAAAAGCAACGGAATTAAAATAACGAGCAGGATTGCCAGCCCGATTTCAATCGCAAACAGTCCGCGGTAACCAATTGCATCGGCAATTTTTCCGCTCATCACCGCAATGATGAGGCTACTTAAATGGGTAACCACAATTTGTATGGTAAAGTCGGTTCCTTCGCGGCCCTGGCGCACCACTTTCATACTCAGCGTGTACACAAACACCGACGACATGGCATAAGCGCTCCACAACAATGCTACCCCAATGTAAATGAGGTAAAGCTGGTGCGATGAATAGGTAAGCGCAAAAAAGTAAATGGCCACCACAACATTAAACAGCGGAAAAAACCAGATGGAGCGGGTAACGCTTCGTTTGCGGATAAGAAAGCCGGCTGGCAGCGTCATCAGCACGCCGCAGGCCGTTCCGAAAATACCTGAAATCACCCCGATTTGTTTGATGTTGTAGCCCAAATCAACAAAATAGGGTTTTATCATGGTTAAAATTCCAATCAATCCTGAATAAAAAAGGAAAAGCAAAACAAGGTGGCCTGCAATTCGTTTCTGTTTGAAAAAATGCACGAACTCGAGCGGCGAAATGTTTTTCCGCGACTTTTCGAGCTCCCGATTGGTGTGGTTTTTAAACAACATCACCGGAATAAGCGCCACCATTACAAACAATGCCAGGCAGAAAAGCAGCGGTTTCCAGCCCCAGTAATGATAAATCACAAGTAACACGCCAGTTCCCATCATAGTGCCGATAAAACTTCCGGCCGACTGCATGCTGTTACCAATACTTCTTTCCTTTTCCTTCAGGATTAAAATGGCAAACGCGTCGGTGGCAATGTCCTGCGTGGCAGAGGCGATAAACGCAATAACCATCAGAATGATTATCAGCATGAAATCGGTTTCGAGACTGAAAAAACCCACGCTAGCCACAATAACAGCGTAAAACAACTCCGAACCGATAATCCATTTGCGGTATTGTTTCGACGACTGACTTGTCTTATCGACTGCTGGCGCCCACAGAAATTTAAATATCCACGGAAGTTTGATGAGCTGCAGATAACCGATTGATTCGAGCGAATAGTGTTCCTGGCGCATAATCACCGGAATTACCGTTGAGAAAAAACTCATCGGAATCGACTGCGCCAGGTAAAGGCTGAGCAGCGTAAAATATTTGTTGATTTCCTTTTTGTTCATTGGTTAAAATTAGAACTTAACATTCAGATTGACACCCATTGTACCTGGTTTGCCAATTTGTGCGTACGATTTGCCCAGTGCGTTAAAGTAAAACGAGTTGTAATCCGAATTCAGGATGTTTCGGCCCCAAAACGACAGTACAATATTGTTTCTTTCAAACCCTGCCCTGAAATTCATCAAACCATAATAATCCTGAAAAGCCACGTTGTCTTCGTTCCAGTAATGTTTTCCAAAGCCGTTGTACGTAAGTTGTAACCTGATGTTGTCGAGCCAGTTTTTGTCAACCTCAATCAGGTAGTTGGCTCCGGTGGTAAACGAAAAACGCGGTACATATGGCAAATAGTTTCCGCTGTAATCTGTTTTGCTGTCTTTTACATATTCCACAAAATTTGCCTCGTTGTAACCGGTGGCCAGCCACATTTCGAGGTTTTTGGCAGGCAGCGCCTTGATTTCGAATTCAATCCCTTTGCTTTCCGATTTTCCGGCGTTTGTCAGCATAGAACCCGTTCCGCTGGGCACAGTCTGATAAATCTGCTGGTTGGTCCAGTCGATATAAAAAACAGCGAGGTTGGCGTAAACGCGTTGTTGCAGCCATTTTGCCTTGATGCCTGCTTCGTAATTCCAGGAGTGTTCGGGTTCGAAAGTACGGTCCTCCTCGCGTTCAAAAGTGGCGTTAAATCCGCCCGAATTGTAGCCTTTTGCTACCGTTGCGTAAGGAACCAGGTATTCGTTGATGCTGTATTTGAAAGCGATTTTAGGAATAATTTCGAAATATTCCTGGTCGCTCACAGCCTCTTCAACATCAACTGTATTCTTATTAGGGAACTTCTTATAAACATAGTCGAGCGTGGCTTTTTCGTAATCGGCCCTGATGCCCGCTGTTAATGCAAATCCGCCAAACTTCAATGTTGATTCGTGAAATAACGCCAGGCCACTGTTGGAATTGTCATACCATTTTGTGTAATAATATTCCGAATAGGGAAGTTTGTACTGTTTGATTCCGTCGGGGCCGTAATTTACTGAAACTTCCTTGTCCATCAGCTGTTTAAACCCGAAAACACCAAAAAGCCAGTCGTAGGTTTTATTTTCGCTCGACTGAATATTAATTTCCTGGGCAAGCAGGTTGAGTTTTTGGTCCTGCGTAACAAAGAACAGTGATTTGGGTGTAAAATCCTGGTCAATTTCCTGGCGGTCGCTGATGTTCTGGTAGCTGCTCACAGCGCGAATGGTAAAACCTTTTGCGAAATACTGCAGGTTGAGACCAGATGATAACAAGTCGCGGTTGTAAATGCTTTCGTCATTGTAATTAATGGCAGCTGCTGTGTTGGTACTGTCGGTGTACAATGCATATGGGTAGCCACCCTGTTTGCTGTTTTCGTACTGAATATTGGCCGAGGCTTTAAATTTTTCAGAAGCCACATATTGCAGTTTCATGCGGCCCGAATAGCTGTTCAGTTTATCCACTTTGCTATTATTGTAAACATTGGTATAAAAACCATCGTTGTGGGTTTGATGCAAACTTGTAAGAAAAGCAAACTTTTTGCCCACTGGCTGGTTGTGCGAGATGGCTGTGCGAATCTGGTTGTAATTTCCGTAATCGACAGAAATTTTTGTTTGCCTCATCGCATCAGGACTGTTGGTAATCACATTAATCAGTCCGCCCATGGCATTGCGTCCGTAAAGTGTTCCCTGCGGACCGCGTAATACTTCGATACGTTCCACATCAAAGAAATCGAAATTGAAAGCCGACTTCTCAAAATAGGGAATGTCATCGACATACAACCCCACCGACGGCGTGTTGATGCGGTTTCCCACGCCACGGATATAAACCGGCGAAGTAAGTTTTGAGCCATAATCGGGCATAAAAAAGTTGGGAACAAAAGCCGAAATATCGGTCAGATTTTCAACTTTATTGTTTTCGATAAACCGCGCGGGCAACATGGTAGCTGCTGCCGGAACTTCAAAAATATTGCGGTTGTATTTGGGCGATTTGATGATAATTTCATCGAGTTTGTAGTTTTTAACTGTGTCGCCCTCAAAAATATCCTGAGCGTGCGAAAGGGTTACAAAGCCTGAGATAACAAGAAATGTAGCTGCTAATTTCTTCATCGTAAAAAAGATTAAATTGAAAATTGACAAAATGCCATGATGCAGACAAATTTTGTCCACAACAGGTCAATCAGAGAAAACGGGAGAAATTAAACAGTGGGAGGAGGACGCGAGAAGAGCTGAAAACCAAAACCGCCGGAAATGTAAGCTGTTAACTGTAGCTCGGGCCACGAAATGCCCGGTTTTGAATGAAAAGTTTTGTATCGGTGACTTCGGATATTGTCGCAGTTAAAATCTGAATAGTGGAACGACTGAACATCATCCTTGTTGATGTGTTTTTCGACAGACCATTCTGTTTGGCAGAATTTTTCGCCGGTTTCGAGTTCGCCCGAAACAGCCTTATTAACGCCAAAAAGCAGAAAATACGCATAAAACACCACGAATGCGACGTAGGGTAAATGCGTTGTGAATATTCCGAATGTAAACATCCTGCTTTTGTTTTCTTTTTGAATTTCAGGGTGCTAATGTAGAAAAAAATATATCTGTGATTCCTGGTTGAACGCAACTAGTTAAAATTTTTCAACAATCTGTGGAAAAAACAATCGAAAGATTGATTTAAATCACTTCCCGAAATGATTCCTCTTCGGCTTGGGTTCATTTGACATGGTTCAGTTTTTTCAGTTATTTTTGATTTTTTCAAATTAAACGGACACTGTTATGAAGTACTGTCTCAATTTTTTCATCATTATCAATTTAGTAGTAGTTATGGAATCGTGTACCATTAAAAAACAAGCTGACCTGATTGTGACCAACGCTACAGTTTACACCATCGACAGCGCATTTTCGCAAGTCGAAAGTTTTGCAGTGGTTGGCGGAAAAATTGCCGCCATCGGAACTTCAGACGAAATTTTGAAACAGTTTGCCGCTGAAAATATTATCGATGCCACCGGAAAATTTATTTATCCGGGTTTTAACGATGCACACTGTCATTTTAACGGGTACGCCAACAACCTGGCGCAGTATGCCGATTTGCGCGGAACTTCCAGCCCCGAAGAGATCTATGAAAAACTGAAAGATCACCACGAAAAATTTGGCGGCAACTGGGTTTTGGGCCGGAGTTGGGACCAGAATGACTGGCCTGTAAAAGAGTTTCCGGATAAAACCGAACTCGACAAACTGTTTCCTGACACGCCGGTTTACCTTGTCCGGGTTGATGGTCATGCCGGATGGTGCAACACAAAAGCACTCGAAATGGCCGGAATTACTGCTGCTACAAAAGTGGCGGGTGGCGACGTTGTGCTGAAAAACGGACAGCCAACCGGTGTTTTGGTTGACAATGCAATGGGATTGGTTTCGAAACTGATTCCCGAAATTGCGGGTGAACAACAACAAAAAGCGCTACTGGAAGCACAGGCCAACTGTTTTGCTGCCGGGCTGACTTCGGTTACCGACTGCGGCCTCGACAAAAACACCATTTTGCTGATGCAGGAAATGCAAAACCAGGGCAAACTGAAAATGCGTGTGAATGCGATGCTCAACCCCACCGAAGAAAACTTTGAAACTTTTGTGAAAAAGGGGCCTCTCACAACCGAAAAGCTGGTGGTAAGAAACATAAAATTGTATGCCGACGGGGCGCTGGGTTCGCGCAGTGCGCTGCTTTTGGAGGATTATTCAGACAATCCTGGCAACCGTGGTTTGCAAATCGAAACGCAGGAATATTACGATAAAATCTGCCAATTGGCTTTCGACAACAATTTTACGATGGCGACTCACGCCATTGGCGACAGCGCCAACCGGCTGATGCTAAATACCTACGGCAAATTTCTGAAAGGAAAGAACGACCGGCGCTGGAGGATTGAGCACTCTCAGATTGTCAATCCTGACGATTTCTCGAAGTTTGGTGAGTTTTCAATCATACCATCAGTTCAGGCAACACATTGTACATCAGATATGTTTTGGGCCGAAAACAGGGTAGGAGCGGAGCGGGCAAAAGGTGCTTACGCTTACCTGACTTTGCTGGCGCAAAACGGCTGGCTACCCAACGGAACTGATTTTCCGGTGGAAAAAATTGAGCCGTTGTTTACCTTTTTTGCTGCTGTTTTCCGCACCGACCACGACGGAAATCCTGCTGGCGGCTGGCATATTGATGAAGGACTGACCCGCGAACAAACCCTGCGCTCAATGACGATTTGGGCTGCAAAAGCTTCGTTCGAAGAAAATGAAAAAGGCAGCCTCGAACCCGGAAAATATGCCGATTTTGTGATTCTAGACACCGACTTGATGACTGCAACGCCGCAACAGGTTTTGGGTGCAAAAATTGAAAGTACATGGATTGGAGGGGGGAAAGTTTTCGATGCTAATGAATAATGTTGTTCGATGGCATCGAAAAGTTTATTGAGTTTTTAAACTCGTTATCGTTAATAAAATTAGCTAAAAGAGATAGCTTTGCAACTCAAAATTTGTATATTATCCGAAAATCTTTGATGACAATATTGTCAAATGACAGCTCAAGATGTAATTGATTCAATAGGCCTAGACAGGGCCACATTAGTGAATTCTGAAAGTAAGAGACCTTTAGATAGTGAGTCTGTTATCCTTGATGAATTAAAAGAAAAAGAATTTGAAATAGATTCGGTTTATTTTAACACAGACGAAAATGGGAATAGTTTTCCAGCCGTATTTTTGAAAAAAGTAACGTCGTTTGACGAAGAAACGTTTAAAACAATTGCAGAAGTTCATCGAAAAATATGGAACTACAAAAAGGTATTATTCTTATATATTTATTCCGAAACAGAAATCCGTATTTACAATTGTTCGGAAAAACCACTTATTAAAACCAAAGGGAATTTCGACTACGAAAGGGCTCTGGAGAATATCGAAATTAAAAAATACCTATTTTCTGATAAGCAACAACTTGAAGAACTAAACAAACTGTTTTCAAGAATTGCAATTGACACAGGGATTATCTGGACTTTGGAGGAAGCACAGTTTATCAGGGATAAAATCAACTTACAAAAAAGAGTTGATGCCTATCTTGTAAAAAGTTTTGTAAACACAACCAACTTTCTTAAAGATCAGGGTTTAGATACTGATGTGGTTCATAAAGTAATCCTTCGTTCGCTGTTCCTGCTATATCTTGAAGACAGAGGTGCCGCTGGCAAAGATTTTTACAATAAAATCAAAAATGGGACAGAATCATACCTAGATATTTTAGATGACGCAGGCGCGACGTACGAGTTGTATAAAAAGTTAGCAGAACATTTTAATGGCAATGTATTTACCATTGATGAGTCAGAAAAACGGTTAAATAAGGAACAACTCCATAATATAAAAACTTGTCTTATAAGGGGTAGGGAAAAGAATGATTCCAAGCAGTTATTTGATGATGATTGGAAACAGTTCAGGCTTTTCAATTTCAAAATAATTCAGATTGAGTTGTTAAGTGAAATTTATGAAAATTTTTTGGCCGAAACCGACCCCACTCTAAAAGAAAATTCAGGGACTTACTATACCCCGCCATCATTGGTTGAGTTTATTTTGAATGAAAAACTTCCTGTAAACAGCGGTGAAAAAGAGTACAACGTAAAAATATTAGATCCAAGTTGTGGTTCAGGAATTTTTTTAGTGGAGAGTTTCAAACGTTTGGTAAGACGCTATGAAAACGCAAATAATCTTGACAACCTTTCGGATTTTGATACTTTAGTCAAGCTGTTAAAAAATAATATTTATGGGATCGAGATTCATCCGCAAGCCATTAAAGTAGCTGCCTTTAGCCTGTATCTGGCTTTGGTTGATAAATTAGATCCGAAAAATCTGTGGCAAGACTCTAAAAATTATCGTTTACCCTATTTAATAAACGACCCAAAAGAAAAAAATGAGGAAAAGAAAGGCAGGAATCTCTTTTGCCGCGATACAATATCCGATTTGTCATCAATCAACGAATTACAAGGATTTCAAATGGTTGTGGGGAATCCACCATTTGGGAAACTATTGTTTCCTGATAAAGACAAATTAGGAAAACAAAAAAATATTAGAGAATATTGCAACAACTTGGGATTTGCAAAAGAAATGGTACTGCCGTTTCTTCATAAAGCTACGGATTTTGCACCCAAAGGAGAAATTGCATTAATATTCAACACCAAAGTATTAACCAATACAGGTGGAACATTTCAAAAATTCAGAGAATGGTTGTTTGGGAAATGCTATGTTGAAAGAGTTTACAATTTTTCTATTCTAAGAAAAGTCCCGGAAAGTTTCGGAGGACAATTATTTGGTGATGCCACAGGCCCAATAAGTATTGTATTCTTCCAGAAAGAACAACCTGCCAGTCCAAGTGATACAATTATTTATTATGCCCCTAAAACATATATCAAGTCAAATGTTATTGAAGGTTTGAGCATTGATTCTACCGATGTAAAGTATTTGCCAAGAGAAGAATGTAAAAAGCCAGATACTAAGATTTGGAAAATTGCGATGTGGGGAGGGATGAATGATTGGGAGTTAATTAAGGGTTTATTAGGACAGAAAAAAAACGTTGGTAGTTATTTAAGGAAAAATGGAATTGAACATAGTGTTGGATTACAACCATTAAATAAGTCGACGAAAAAGCCAATTGTAGATAATGATATTTCGAAAATGAAATTCATTAGACCAGAAAGAATTGAACGCTTTTATACAGATGAAAGTGATTTTTCAGATATTAATACATTGTTGAAGAATAAAGAAACAATTAAAACATATTTAAATCATTATTCTGTAGAAACAATTAATGATTTACCTTCGATCAATGTGTTTCGGAGAATTACAGGAAAAAATGTATTCTCTGGGCCTATGCTTCTATCAAAAGAAGGATTCAAGAACAATCTCCTGTGCTTTAGTTTTATAGAGAATACTGTTGCATATAACAGCACTGTTTTAGGATTTCGTTCTGACAATAAAGACAAATTAAGGTTCTTATCTGGTGTTTTAAACTCAAAATTGTCAACATATTTTTTGTTACTAATATCTAATTCTTGGGGAATTGAAAGGGAAAGAATTAAGCCCAATGAGATATATAAATTTCCTATTGTAATTGAGGATGGTACTATAGAAGAGTTGAATCTTCTGCATACAGAAATAGAAAATAGAGTCAAGTCATCTTTTTTAAAAGAAGATTTCGCAGACATTGAACGAAAGATTAACAAATTGGTATTCAATATTTATAAAATTAATTCGACCAATAAACAATTAATAGAGGATTTTATTACATACTCAGTTGATTTATTTCACAAGCAAGGAAAATCAATTGCTTTGCACCCTGTATCACAAGAACAAATAATCAAATACGCAGAAATTTTTAGTTCAGAACTCAACGACTTTCTTGAAGATCAGGAAGTATTTGCTAATGCTACTGTTTATCGAATTAATCCAGCAAGCCCTTTGATGATGATTAAAATATCGCATCAGGCGATAAAAAAAGAGATTGATAAGTCAAATGAAATAATTGATTCTGAACTAAAAAAAATAGATCAACCACTTTTTGGTAAGAAAGCACCAAACATCTATTTCCGCAAAAAACTGAATTATAAAAAAGGAGACGATATTTATATCATCCGTCCAAACCAACGCAGATTCTGGTCACAGTCAATGGCATTGGAAGATGCTTCCGAATTAATTCTTGAAATATTAAATGGAGAGGATGAATTATAGACAGGCATACTTAAAGGCTTTTGAGAATGAATGCATTGAACTAATTGTCCATGCTTACGATGTTGCCACCTCAGAAAAGAAATACCAAACAAATTGGCTTGAAAACGATTTTTCCGAATTGTTAGGCTATTATGTCAATGAAAGTCAACTCTCTTTAAAAAAAGGGATTACTTGCAAGACCGAAAACAAACTATTTATTGAAAAAGAAAATCAGATAAAAGGTTATGCAGATAAGCTACCCAGAATTGATTTTGTACTTTTCAAAATATGGAAAAAGCAAAGGTTTCATTACTATATGGAAGCCAAAAGATTGAAAGAAAAAGATTCTGATCTAAAAAGAGCATATATTGACGAAGGAATGGAGCGATTTATTTCCAAGAAGTATCCAATCGGTTGTATGCTTGGTTATCTTCTTAAAGGCAAAACCGACGAGACCGTCAAAGGGATTAACTCTTTGCTGCAAAAAGATGAAAGAGGTGCCGAAATTTTAATTTCTAAAAATCACAAACTGTCAAATGCCTATTTTGAGTCTAATCATGTAGTAATTGGCACATTAAAACATTTAATTTTAGACCTAACATTACTTTCGAACTGACACTATTGTTTCATTTTTAACAAAACGACTGAAAAATTGCTAAAGCAAATACGGAAGTAGAAATTTGAAAAAGAGTATTTCTTCACTACTGCTGCAATAAAAGGGGAACAACTTATTTTAGTATTACACACTGGAGCAAACAACTAAAACAGAATAACAAAAATTGTATAAATAATGAAAACAGGAAAATTAGTTTTATTAATTGTTGCTGGAGCACTGTTTTTTGCTTCGTGCAAACCCATTTACCAATGCGGGCAGCCGGCACCGGAGAAAAGTCTGATGACTTCAAAACGGCTCAAAGCAATTGTTGTTGAGCGCGACTCGCTTTGTTCAACGCTTTCAGCGCGCGACAACGAAATTGTGTCGCTGAAAGAAGAAATTGCAACACAAAAGGAAAAAATTGCTGAACTGAACCAGATGATTACCGACATCGAAAAAAAATACAACGAACTTTCGGGGGCTAAACTTTCAGAAGCCGAGCAGTTTAACCTGGCGTTGAAACAAAAAACACAGGAACTGGAAGAAAAGGAAAAACTACTGGCAGAAAGAGAACGTGCACTAAACGAGTTGCGCGATGTGGTTGCCCGCCAGGATTCGATTACAAAACGGCTGAACGATGTGCTGCGAAATGCACTGCTTGGGTTTAACTCCGACGAACTTTCGGTGGAAGTGAAAAACGGGAAAGTGTATGTTTCGATGTCCGACAAGCTGTTGTTTAAATCGGGGAGCGCCGCGGTTGAAACAAAAGGAAAGGAAGCAATCAAAGTGTTGGCTGGTGTGCTCGAAAAAAATCTTGATATTGATATTCTTATTGAAGGACACACCGACAATGTGCCGATTAAAACCGCGGTTTACCAGGATAACTGGGATTTGAGTGTTGCCCGTGCCACCTCAATTGTGCGCATTTTAACAGTAGATTACAAAATTGTACCGACACGGTTAACTGCTTCGGGTAAAGGAGAGTTCTCGCCACGGGCAACCAACGAAACGCCCGAAGGCCGTGCGCTCAACCGCCGTACCGAAATCATTCTTTCGCCAAAACTCGACGAAATTATGCAGTTGCTGAAACAATAAGTTTGATGCTACTGAGCTGGTGACTTCCGGTCACCTGCTCAGTAAAACCCTTTTACAATGAAACTTGAAGACCTTGGATATTACGAAAAGCTTGAAAATTTCAGGATTGAAAATGGATTGAAAAGTTTTGAAACCGGCCGGGTTGTAGCCGAACACAAAGAAAGATATATTGTAAAAACAACTTCGGGCGAGTTTGAAGCTGAGATTACCGGAAACCTGCGTTTTTCAGCACAGAGTCGTGAAGATTTTCCGGCCGTTGGCGATTGGGTTGCAATCACAGTTTTTGATGCTGATTTTGCGGTTATTCATCAGATTTTGCCACGGTTTTCGGTTTTAAAAAGGCAGGCTGTCGGGCATTTTGGCGACGTGCAAATCATTGCTGCCAATATCGATTTTGCATTTCTGGTACAGGCGGTTGACCGCGATTTGAATATGAACCGGCTTGAAAGATACCTTACCATTTGCTATGCTTCCGGCGTAACTCCTGTAATTATTCTTACAAAAACCGATTTAATTGGTGAAACCCAGCTTGCCGAAATCATTGAAGCGGTGAAACTGCGCATCAGCGATGTTTTGGTAATTGCTGTGAGCAACGAAACACACGAAGGAATTGACGCGCTGAAATGCGTGATTGAAAAAGGTAAAACGTATTGTTTACTGGGTTCGTCGGGGGTTGGAAAATCGACATTGCTGAACAGCCTTTCGGGAGAAAGCCTGATGACAACCAGCGGAGTAAGCGAAAGTACCGGAAAGGGACGCCATACCACGAGCCACCGTGAGCTGATTGTGCTCGAAAACGGTGGAATTCTGATCGATAATCCTGGAATGCGCGAAGTAGGAATTGCCGACACTTCGGGCGGCCTGGAAACTACATTTGACAAAATTTTTGCATTCTCCGAACACTGCAAATTTAACAATTGCACCCACACAACCGAAACCGGATGCGCAGTGCTGGAGGCAGTTCAGAACGGTGAAATTGAAAAAGGGGCGTATGAAAACTATCAGAAAATGGAGCGCGAAAAAGCGCATTTCGAAACATCGGTAGCCGAAAAAAGGAAAAAGGAGAAGATTTTCGGGAAGATTTTAAAGGATTATTATAAAAAGGATATCAGGAAAAAATAGTGTTGCTGAATAATTTTAAAATGACCTATTTTAACCTGAAAAGAATAGTTTCTATTTAAGTTTAAACCAATATTTCGAGAGCCAGTGTTTGTACATGGGGTCGAGAAATTCAATGTCAGAACCCGAAATCTCAATAATTTCTTTACTTACAAGGGCTTGTTTTATCCGTGCTACATTGGCCGAAGTACCCAGATTGTAGGTTTGAATGATTTCTTTTGAACTGAATTTCTCTTCTCCGTTAATCGTCGCTTCCAGAAAATTAATCTGCGAATTGCTAAGGCCGTCGGTTAGCGACTGGTACAGAAAACTTAATTGCAACAAAAGGGTTTCGAATGCGGTTGTAACGTGTTCCGGATTACAGGTGGTTTCTGAGTTTAGCCACGAAAAATGTGCAAGCTGCTGTACATAAAATGAATGGTTTTCTGTTAAAGTACAAATCAATCCTGCTGTTTCGGCAGAAATTTCTTTTCCGGTTACTGCAAACCGCTCAATGATAAAAGGAACCCAGTGCTTCTCAGCGATTTTATTTAAAAACAGTACTTGTCCGAAATTATAAAACGGCATCGACTGCGAACTGAATACATCTAAAAGCATGTGACGTTTGCTGCCGTAAAGGCAATACCCCACACTTTTATGGGTTTGCCAGTGAGCACGGAGCTTTTTCTGAAATTCAACTGGTTGGTCGAACGTCGAAATATTCTGAAATTCATCAATGCAGATAATCAGTTTGATATTTTTTGAAGAAGCGACTTTTTCTGCCAAATCAAGAATTTCATCGGGCTGTTTTTTTACTTCTTCCCAGTCCATAC
>DPCJ01000078.1:0-10978 GCA_003516705.1 Prolixibacteraceae bacterium
TCGCGCGATACCCAACGCGACATGAATCAGCCTCACACCCGAAGCCGTGCTTACCATCTGTACCTGAATGGTTTGTACTGGGGTCTTTATCAAACCCAGGAACGTTCTGAAGCTTCGTTTGCCGAATCGTACTTTGGAGGTGATACAGACGATTACGATGTGATAAAGGTTGACATTGGCGATAACTTTAATTTGTATGAAATTGAAGCCACCGATGGCAACACAGCTTCGTGGGAAAAAATTTGGACGATGTGCCAATCCGGATTTACAACAAACACCAACTATTTCAAACTTTTAGGATTAAATGTTTCAGGAGTTCGGGATACTGCACTTCCGGTAATGGTGGATATTGACAACCTGATTGATTACATGCTTGTGATTTTTTATGGCGGTAATTTCGATGCCCCGGTTACAAAATTCAGTGGTAATTCTAATCCGAATAACTTTTACGCCATTTATGACAGAACGGATAAAAATCAGGGGTATCGTTTTTTTGCTCACGATGCAGAACACTCGTTACTTACCGACGCTGTATCTCCGGGAATAGGAATTCAGGAAAACAGGGTAAACCTCGGCACAGTTCAGGATATGTACGTAAACAGATTCCAGAAATTTCACCCGCAGTGGCTTCATTTCAGACTTGTATCTAACGCTGAATACAGACAGCGTTTTGCCGACAGGGTTTACAAACATTTTTTTAACCAGGGTGCACTTACTCCCGATTCCTGCAAAGCCCGTTTCAAAAAAACCGCCGACGAAATTGATATGGCAATTATTGCTGAGTCGGCCCGTTGGGGCGACAGTAAAAGTAACTGGGCCCGTACTAAAGATGACCACTGGTTACCAGCTGTAAACCAGGTTCTGAACGATTACATGCCCTACCGCTCGGATATTGTTTTGCAGCAACTGATAGCCGAATCCCTTTATTTTACAATCCAGCCACCTGTTTTCAAACAAAATGGCACAAGAATAACCGACGAAAAAATTACAATCTCAGAAAATTACGGTATGTTGCTGGAGCATTCAAATGCTGCCGGCGAGATTTTTTACACCACCAACGGAACCGACCCCAGAACAATTGGCGGTGGAACAGCAGCCACAGCCATCAACGCCGGAAACTCAAAAAGCATTAGCGTAACTCCGGGAACTATTCTGAAATCGAGGGTTAAAAACGGTAGCAACTGGAGTGCTTTGCATGAAATCTATTTTGATGACTCCGGACTTTTTACAGCTTTTAAAGTTACCGAACTTCATTATCACCCGGCCGACCAGAACGGAGTTGACGGCAAAGAGCTCGAATTTATTGAATTCAAAAATACAGGTTCAAAAACAATCGATATTTCCGGCGTTTCAATAACCGATGGAATTCAGTTCACTTTTCCCGCAGGAACAACAATTGCTCCCGGCACATTTGTGGTGTTGGCATCGAATGCAGCTGAATTTGCCAAAATATATGGGTTACAGCCACATTTTGTGTACACCGGCAGTTTGTCAAATGGCGGCGAAAAAGTGGTTTTGCAAACTAGTTCAAACCAGGTGGTAATTTCATTTACTTACTCCGACACAATCCCCTGGCCTGTTGAAGCTGACGGAGATGGTTATTCGCTGGTTTCGAAAGAAGCAAACCCGAAATCAAATCCCGATTCAGTGACCTACTGGACTGTTTCAAAATATACCGACGGCTCACCCGGTGTCGATGATGAAATGTCGGTTACGGCAAACCAGGAAATAGCTGTTGCCGGAAACAATCAATTCGATATTTACCCGAACCCGGCTTCAACCAGCTTTTATATCGATTTCGATATTAACAGTACTGAGAAAGTTGAAGTTTTGCTTTTCGATTTGAATGGAAGACTGCTTGAAACATTGATTAGTGAAACCCGGCCTGCCGGAAATCACAGTATTTTCCTTCAACCCGAAAAACAGCCAAATGCCGGGATTTACATTGTTGCTTTAAAAACCGGGAAAGCGGTTCAAACCAAAAAACTGATTATTCAACCCTGAAAGATTGAGCAGAAACTGATGAAGAAGTCGCCTCATATTCTGATTGCTCCCGATGCTTTTAAAGAATCGCTGGCGGCAAATCAGGTGGCATATTTTTTAAAAAAAGGGATTGAAAAAGCACTGCCCGATTCAATTTTTGATGTTACTCCGGTAACCGATGGCGGTGAAGGTTTTTTAAAAATTTTAACCGAAGGAACCGGCGGAACTTTTAAGACCGTCGTTGTTCACGATGCTTTGATGCGACGGGGAAAAGCTGAAATCGGTTTTTCGGGAGACAGACAAACCGCTTTTATCGAAATGGCAGTTGCCAGCGGTCTCGAAATGATTCCTTCCGAAAGCCGAAATCCTTTGGTTACAACAACTTTTGGTACCGGAGAAATGATAAAACATGCCATTGAAATTGGTTGCAAAAAGATAGTAATCGGTATTGGAGGCAGCGCCACCAACGATGGCGGAGCGGGAATGGCGGAGGCACTGGGGGCAAAATTTCTGGATAAAAAAGGGCAGGTGTTGTTACCTGGAGGAGGACAGCTTTCTGAACTCTACGAAATCGACCTTTCCGGTTTTGAAAAAAATCTGCCTGAAATTGTGGTGGCCTGCGATGTTTCCAATCCGCTCACCGGGCCAAATGGGGCGTCGGCAATTTACGGTCCGCAAAAGGGCGCAACGCCCGAAATGGTTCAGCAACTTGATGCCGCGCTTAAGCATTATGCTGAAATTATCAGGAAACAATTCAATATTGACATCGAAAACATTCCCGGAGCCGGTGCTGCCGGTGGTTTGGGTGGTGGATCAGTTGCTTTTGCCGGGGCAAAACTTGTAAGCGGATTTCAGCTTGTTTCTGAAATTCTTGACCTTGAAAACCGGATTGCAAAGGCTGATTTTGTAATTACCGCCGAGGGAAAACTGGATGCCCAAACCATCAACGGAAAAGCTCCGTTTGGTGTGGCGCAACTGGCAAAAAAACACAACAAACCCGTGATTGGTGTTGCCGGAACACTCGGAAACGGTTACGAAAAACTTTATGATTCAGGATTTGATTTTCTGATTTCAATCATTAACCAACCGTTTTCGCTTGCCCAAGCTATTGAAAATGCACCCAAACTGATTGAGAAGTGTGGATACCAGATTGGAAAAATTATCGGGTTTAACTGTTAATAAACAAAACGGCCCTGCTTCTTTTGGAAACAAAGCCGTAATTATTAATACTTTATCTGTTACTGAATCTCAAACCGGGCAAATACCGAGTATTTCAGTTTTATTTTTTGAAACGAAATTTCAGGAACCTGTTCTGCCATATCCGCTTCAACACCCATCGCCATTTTCATGTTCGCCATTATTCTTGGCATCGGCATAATGTCGTCGTAGTTTTCGCGTTCCTGTATCATCAGTGGTTTTCCCACTTTTTCGCCAATGGCTTCCAGTAAATACCCAGCCTTTTCTTTGGCTGCCTTCATGGCCAGAATCTTAACTTCTTTCCGGTATTTTTCAATTTCAGAATGGGCAACACGGGTAATGTCTCCATTTAATGCCTGGACATTGTCAAGCACTTCAAAAACAGAAGCAATTTCATCGGTTGTAGCCACTTTCATGGTATAATTTTTTGATGCAAGCACTTCCTGATTTTTTCTTTTGACAGTTACAAAATCAGCCGAAGCATCGGCCAGGCTCAGATTTGTCAGGTCGAAACCAGCCTTCTGTAACTGTTTTTTCAGTTCCTTTTCCTGCGAATCAATTTCGATTTTCTTTTTCCCATCCATTCTTTCCTTCAGCGTAAAACTGATGTAAATTTCGTTAGGGACTATTTCCAATTCGCCAACGCCCACCACTTCAATGTGAGGTTTTGCAGCTTCCTGCATAATTTGCGCTCCCGCTGCAAATGGGAATAAAGCGCAAATCAGTAAAATCAATGTGTTCTTCATATCTTCAAAATTTAATTGTTTTTGTTTTCTGATAAACTGAAATTAATATCTATTAAAATCGTGCCAGAAATATTAGAATATCAATCCCACTCATTTATAATAAATGATTTTTCAGAAAAGCATCAATTTCAGCCCGTGTCGGAGCGGAAGGTTGTGCTCCCAGACGTGTCACTGAAATGGCGGCTGCCGCGCTGGCAAACAACAACGAATCTTTTAATGGTCTGCCTTCCACAAGCGCCACGGCAAAAGCGCCGCAAAAAGTATCGCCTGCCGCTGTTGTATCAATTGCAGAAACTTTAAAAGCCGGAACACTTACTTTTTCAGTTTTTGTCAAAACAAAAGCGCCTTTTGAACCCAGAGTAATAATTACTTTCTCAACACCCTTGTCAACCAGTTTCTGAGCAGCCAACCCGGCATCCGATTCATTTTCAACCGGTATCCCGGCAAGAAAACCGGCTTCCACTTCGTTCAGAACCAGAATATTTACTTTCTGAATCAACGAAAAATCAAAAGCACGGGCCGGAGCGACATTCCACATCACCGGAACTTTCTTTTTATTTGCCAGCTCGAGAATATGTTTTACAGTTTTTTCCTCCACTTCAAATTGCAAAACAATCATGGTTGCCTCATCAAAAAGTTCAGCAGCCTCATCCACTTTTTCGGGTGTAAGCCGGTAATTGGCACCCGGCGCCACAGCAATCATATTTTCGCCGGTTTGTCCGATTAAAATCAGCGCACAACCACTTGCAACATCTTTTTCGCTGAAAACAAACCGCGTGTCGATTCCATCGGTTTTGTAATTCTGAACCATTTGCGGAGTGTAGGCATCTTTACCTACACAGCTTATAAAAGCCACATTTCCACCAGCCCGGGCTGCAGCCACTGCCTGGTTGGCACCTTTTCCGCCATAAACCTGCATAAAAACTCCGTTTGTAACGGTTTCACCTTTTTCAGGCAGGTGCTCCATTTTCATTATTAAATCGACATTGGAACTGCCGATAACAACAATTTTATCTTTCATGAAAATCAGGTTACGATTGGTTTGCAAGAATAATCAGCACAATTCCGACGATGAAACTGGCAAACATTAGCGTGAGTAAAAGATTGGTTCCTTTGGGTGCATTTCTGAATTCTTTCCACACAAAAACGCCCCAGATTGCAGCCACCAGTGTAGCTCCCTGACCGAGGCCATAAGAAATTGCGTAACCGGCCACATCGCCGGCCATAATATTCAGCGTCATCCCGAGACTCCAGATGAGTCCGCCCAAAACCCCAACCAGGTGCAGTTTTGGTGTTCCCTGGGTAAAATACATTTTATAACCGACCGGCATTCCTGTAACCGGCTTTTTCATGAAATAGTAATTAAACAGAAAATTCGACAGGAAAATTCCGATTGAAAATACAAATACTGCCGCGTAAGGAGTGAAAGTTCCCGGTTGAATATTGATTAAGTCGGGCGACATTGATTGGGCAACAAAGCGGTAGAAAAACGACATCAGCAAACCGGCCACCAGCGAAAGCAGAATTCCTTTGGTTGATTTGCTTCCCTGCGTTACTTTTTTGTAGGCCAGCGCATTGATTACTATGGCCAGCGTTACCAACCCAACACCCAAAAAGAGGTAAACAGAATTGTAATCGCCTGGATTTGGGAGATAATTATTAAATACTCCCAATACCAGCGCCAGCCCGATTCCGATTGGGAAAGCGATTGCCATTCCGGCAATTTCGATGGCAGCCACCAACAGTAAATTGGCGATATTAAAAATAATACCTCCCAAAAGTGCCATCAGAATTGCATTGGGAGCAGCCTGTGACAGATTGGCAAAAAATGATTGTCCGGCAGAACCGCTGCTTCCCAGGGTAATTCCGAAAATCAGAGAAAGCAACATGATTCCCAAAGTATAGTCCCAGTAAAAAAGCGGGAAACTCCACTCTTTTGACGCCAGTTTCTGGGTGTTTGCCCACGAACCCCAGCACAACATGGTAACAACGCAGAATAAAACTGCAATTGGATAAGAATTTACGATGTACATTTTAGTTGAAAGTTTAAGTTTAAAAAAGTTTAAAGTCAATTTGGGTGAAACGGTTTTTAGCCGCTTTTCTATGCGATTAAAAATAGCATCACCCTATGCAAATCTTTTTTTTGCTTCCTCGAGCATGGTGGTAGTGGCAGTAGCGCCGCAGCGCGAACAACCGGCAGCCTGTACTTCAAGCAACTGGTCCAGATTCCGCACTCCGCCGGCCGCTTTTAGTTTTACTTTCGGACCAATGTTTTCCTTCATCAGTTTTAACACCGGGATGGTGGCACCTTTATAATTGTAATCACCGTTGGGTTGCTTTACAAATCCATATCCGGTGGAGGTTTTTACATAATCGGCACCAACTTTTGTACATATTTCGCAAAGCCTGATGATGTCTTGTTCCCGGGTAACAAAATCAGTTTCAAAAATCACTTTTATGATGGCTCCATTGCTGTGACAAACATTAGTTATTGCCAATATTTCGTTTTCAACATATTCCCAATCGCCACCGAGTGCCTTCCCGATATTGATTACCATGTCAATTTCCACAGCACCATCGTTACAAGCTGTTTCGGTTTCAAAAACTTTAACTTCGATTGCTGAGTTTCCGGACGGAAAACCGATAACACAACCGACAAGTACATCAGTGCCTTTCAGCAGTGCAACAGCTTGTTTGACTGCATATGGTTTAACGCACACCGAAGCGACATTATATTTGGCAGCTACTTCACACTCTCTTTTCAAATCTTCGTCCGTCATTGTGGGATGAAGAATGGAGTGGTCAATCATTTTGGCAAGTTCGGTTACTTTATCCATTTTGATGTAATTAATCATCGATTGTCTGAAAAACAAGCTGACGAAATTTCCAGCCGGTAACATCGTTTGCCGGGCCCTGGGTTTGTTTGAAAATCAGACCGACAACCTGTTCTTTCGGGTCGGCAAAATACTGGGTATTAAAATAACCACCCCAGTCAAAACTTCCGGCACTTCCTTTACCACCTTTGTTCTGACCATTTTCGGTAAGTAACCCGAATGCAAGTCCGTATTTTGTATCCGATTTTTCGCCCCAGATATCACCAATCTGGTTGCTCAAAATTACTTCCACGGTTTTTCTGCTGAGCAACCTTATTCCGTTGTATTCACCACCATTCAGGTACATCTGCAAAAAAATGGCATAATCTTTAACCGTACTCGAAAGCCCAGCACCCCCGGCAAAATAAGCTTTGGCTCCTTTTATCGGGTAATCAGTTTCATAAAAAGTATCGGGAAACCGTTCCCATTTACCGTTAACTTTTTGCTGAACAGCCACAAGTCGCGACGCTTTTTCATCGGGAAGGTAAAAACGGGTATCATTCATACCAAGCGGGTCAAAAATGTGCGTTTGCAGAAACTTGTCAAATGGCATTCCTGAAACAATTTCGATAAAATAACCCAAAACATCAAGCCCTTCACTGTATGTAAAATTATCACCCGGCTGGTGATGTAATGGCATTTTGGCGAGCTTCTTAATATTATCAGCAAGATTTACATTTTCAGAAGTAAAAGCATCAACAATTCCACCTTTGTGAAAAATCAGTTTAAACCGTTCGTCGCCATCAATCACTCCGTAGCCGATTCCTGAAGTATGCGTAAGCAGGTGCCTGATGGTGATGGGAGTTTTAACAGGTTCACCTGTCCAGGTTGTGTCGGTATAATTATAAGAAGTCAGTACTTTTGCATCCTTAAATTCAGGGATGTATTTTGAAATCGGGTCGTCGAGCTGGAATTTGCCTTCTTCCCAAAGCATCATCACTGCTGTGGAAGTAATTGCTTTGGTTTGGCTTGCAATTCTGAAAATATCATCGCGCTTTTGCTTTTTTCCGGCTTGAGCGTCAGCCATTCCATAAGCTTTCCAAAGTACGATTTTCCCATTTCTGGCTACCAGCGTTACAATTCCGGGCAGGTTGCCATTTGCAACTTCCTGTTCGCACATCTGGTTAATACGGGCAATCCTTTCTGAAGAGATTCCGGCACTTTCGGGGGTTGCTTCGGTTAATAACGGTGATTTTTTAATCGATTTTGTCTGGGCAATTAACTGGCCTGAGAAAATTATGAAGGCCAAAATCAGCAAAGTGAGATTTTTCATATCAGGTTCAATTTTATTATTTTGATTCACACCTTTTGCGAAACAGATGTGTTGCGAATTTAATGAAATACAGAATCAACGTACCTGAAAATCCGGGTTAATTACATTATCCAAAACAGGAGAAACAACAAGAGGTAAAAAAGAAAATCCCGGGGTCATCACCCCGGGATCAAAACTTAACCTAACTAAACCAAACTTATGAAAAAAAACAGCAAATTGCTGCGAAGTATTTTTGATAGTCGTACGACTAAATTATATCAAATAACAATGTAAAAACAATTTCAAACATCGTGCCACAAAATTACAACACCAAATTTTTTAACATTATTTCACTTTTTGAAGTGAAGAAAAGTATTCAAAAATTATTCTGAATTTTGAATATATTTGCCGCAGTTTATAAAACATGAAACACTCAGGAGCGTAACTATTAATAAATGAACAACATTCGTAATTTTTGCATTATTGCCCACATCGACCACGGGAAAAGTACTTTGGCTGACAGGCTTCTTGAATTCACCAAAACCATCAATGAAAGAGAGATGCACGACCAGGTGCTCGACGATATGGAATTGGAACAGGAACGTGGGATTACTATAAAAAGCCATGCCATTCAGATGGATTACATCCACGAGGGACAGGCCTACAAGCTGAACCTGATTGACACACCCGGACACGTCGATTTTTCATACGAAGTTTCACGCTCGATTGCAGCCTGCGAAGGTGCGTTGTTGATTATCGACGCTTCGCAAGGAATTCAG
Source organism: Prolixibacteraceae bacterium (assembly GCA_003516705.1). GTDB lineage: Bacteria > Bacteroidota > Bacteroidia > Bacteroidales > Prolixibacteraceae > Draconibacterium. Next base: position 8,831 of record DPCJ01000078.1, read on the forward strand.
GCACAAACCATTTCAAATTTGTACCTCGCCATAGAAAATGACCTGGAGATTATTCCAATCATGAATAAAATGGATATGGACAGTGCAATGCCCGAAGTTGTTGAAGAGCAAATTATAGATCTTGTTGGTTGTAACCACGAAGATATTATAAGGGCAAGCGGAAAAACCGGAATGGGAATTGAAGAAATTCTTGAGGCCATTATCAACAGGATTCATCCTCCAAAAGGCGATCCCGAAGCTCCGTTACAGGCATTGATTTTTGATTCGGTTTTTAACTCGTTTCGTGGAATTATTGCCTACTTTAAAATTGTGAATGGCCAGATTGCAAAAAAGGATTTGGTGAAATTCATGGCCACAAAGAAAGAGTATTTTGCCGAGGAAGTTGGTGTTCTGAAACTTGGCCTCTCTCCACGTGATTCACTGTCAACCGGCGATGTGGGATATATCATTTCGGGAATAAAAACAGCAAAGGAAGTTAAGGTTGGTGATACAATTACCCACGTAAAAAACCCGTGTGAATCGCGGATTGAGGGATTCGAGGAAGTAAAACCGATGGTTTTTGCGGGAATTTATCCAATCGACTCCGACGATTACGAAGATTTGCGAAATGCCATGGACAAGCTTCAACTCAACGATGCATCGCTGACTTTTGAGCCTGAATCGTCAGCTGCGCTGGGTTTTGGGTTCCGATGTGGGTTTCTTGGATTACTCCACATGGAAATTGTTCAGGAAAGGCTCGAACGCGAATTTGATATGAACGTGATTACCACTGTACCCAACGTGTCGTACCAGGTTCACCTCACCGATGGTTCAACACTCAATGTGTATAACCCTTCGGGAATGCCTGTATCGACCACGATTGAAGAAATTGACGAACCATATATCAAAGCAAATATTATTACATCGGCTGAATATATTGGCGCAATAATGACATTGTGTCTCGATAAACGTGGCACGCTGCTCAACCAAAGTTACCTCACAGCAGAGCGGGCTGAACTTGTTTTTGACCTTCCCTTGGGCGAAATTGTTTTCGATTTTTACGATAAACTGAAAAGCATTTCAAGAGGATACGCTTCGTTTGACTATCATATGAGCGGTTTTAAACCTGCAAAACTTGTACGACTTGATATTCTTTTAAACGGCGAAATGGTTGATGCACTTTCAACTTTGCTGCATGTTGACAATGCCTATTATTTTGGTCGTCGCATGTGCGAAAAACTAAAGGAATTAATTCCGCGACAACAGTTCGATATTGCCATTCAGGCAGCAATTGGTGCCAAAATTATTGCCCGCGAAACAATTAAAGCAGTGCGCAAAGATGTTACTGCCAAATGCTATGGCGGCGATATCAGCCGGAAACGCAAACTGCTTGAAAAACAAAAAAAAGGAAAAAAACGAATGAAACAAATTGGCAATGTGGAAGTTCCTCAAAAAGCATTTTTGGCTGTACTGAAACTTGATTAATCAAAAAATAAAGCGCCGGTATTAAAATACCGGCGCTTTATTTCTACATAATCAGCTTATATCCTTTCCCGTGAACATTTATAATTTCAACGGTTGGTTCTTTACTCAAATGTTTTCTGAGTTTGGTAATATAAACATCCATACTCCTGGCATTAAAGTAGTTATCGTCAATCCAGATCGATTTTAACGCATAGTTACGTTCAAGAATTTTATTTGCGTTCTGGCAGAGCAGCTTCAGCAAATCAGCTTCTTTGGTGGTAAGTTTTACCACTTCATCACCCTCGGCCAGCGTTTGTTTTCTTGTATCGAAAGTATATCTTCCGAGTGTAAACACAGGCTGGGCGTTGGCCAGGTTTTCCTGCGATGTACGACGAAGAATTGCTTCGATTCTCATAATCAGTTCTTCCATGCTGAAAGGCTTGGTTATATAATCGTCGGCGCCCAGCTTAAATCCCTCAAGCACATCTTCCTTCATATTTTTGGCTGTCAGGAAAATAACCGGCACATCGGGATTTACAATCCTGATATCTTTAGCCAAGGTAAAACCGTCCTTCTTCGGCATCATAATATCAAGGATGCAAATGTCGTAATGATCTCTCATAAAACCTTTGTATGCGGCCTCTCCATCTGGAAATAGCGACGCATCATACCCTTTTGCCACAAGGTATTCTTTTAATAGCAGGC
>DPCJ01000078.1:11107-11869 GCA_003516705.1 Prolixibacteraceae bacterium
ATTAATTATTGACTTCTCAGCCAGTTTCTCGGTAATCAATGTTCCATTTTTGTTTTTTACCCTGAGTTCAAAATTCGCAGCTACAGTTTCAATCATTTTGTTTACATCAAAATCCTTGAACTTGAATTTTAGTTTACCCTCGTTAAACACGGCCATTTGTAAAACCTTTTCCACCTGGTAACTCAGGCGTTTTGTTTCCTGGTTAATCACCCGCGAAATATGTTCAACCGTTTGCGGTGTATTTGCAATACTGCCATCTTCGAGCATCTGGCTCGCCAGCGAAATAGTGGAAATCGGAGTTTTCAATTCATGGGNNACAAGGTATTCTTTTAATAGCAGGCCTAAATTTTCATCGTCTTCTGCAAGCAACAACTTTGTTTTTTGTTCCATGGTTATTTATTTAATTGTGGGAAAAAGATAGTAAACTTTGTACCTTTATTCAAAGCACTTTCCACTTTTATTTTTGCATTATGTGAATCTACTATTTTCTTAACATAACTCAATCCTAATCCGAAGCCTTTAACATTGTGTATGTTCCCGGTTGGCACACGATAAAACCGGTCGAAAATTTGTGCATGGTGCTCCTTCGAAATTCCGATTCCCTTGTCCTGTACCGAAATTACAACCTGATTATCTACATTTTCCGTGGCTAACCTGATTTCAGGAACTTCCTTACTGTATTTTACTGCGTTGTCGAGCAAATTGAAAACTACATTTGTAATGTGTACCTCATCACCATTAATTATTGACTTCTCAGCCAGT
>DPCJ01000078.1:11892-17328 GCA_003516705.1 Prolixibacteraceae bacterium
GAAATCGGAGTTTTCAATTCATGGGTCATATTATTGATAAAGTCGTTCTTTATCATCGAAAGCTTTTTCTGCCTGAAAATGACCATAATGGTATAAACAAAAATAGCAATCAGAAAAGCAGTGAGAATTACAGTGGGAATAATTGTAAACCCGGTTTCTCTTAATAAATATCCCGACCGTTTTGGAAAATACACATATAAATAGTTGGGTTTGGCCCCATTTAAATCATTTTGAAATAGTGGTTGATAATAAACTTTTTTCTTTCCTGGTTCAAAACCCGCATCTCCAAAAATCATTTTATCCTTGCCTATATTCGAATTCTTAATCGCGTATTTATATTCCAGTTCAATTCCAGTTTCAGCAAATGCCAAAGCAAGAACTTTCCTCAGAAAAACAGTATCAATTCTATCCTGAATCGGGCGTTCTTCAAGATTGACCTTGTAATTTTTATACCAGTTCAAATCGTTCAAATCTCGCTCGCGCGACATTTCGAGTTCCGTTCGTTGCGCTCCAAGACTTTCAATTCCATAAAATCTTTCAGTTTTTATAATCTTACCCTTATTGTCTATAATGTTTATTTCTTCGCGAAACCCTTGTTCTGTATAACTCAAACCAAAACTGATTGATCCTTTTCCAAAACTGTTTTTAGGAAAGACATTAAATTTATCCGAATGTAAAATCGCATTCTGCAGCTGGCTGTTTGCTGTGGTTCTCGCAAGTTTTTCCTCATAATTATTGAGTTGTCCGGCAACTCTGAGAAGTGCATTCCTGATAAGTTGATTAAACTGGTCTTCCCTGATGTCTGAAGCGGTTTTAATCATTTTAGCCTGAACAAGTATCAGTCCCGATATAACCAGTACCATTAAAACTATCAGTGTTATAAGCATTTTGCGACTCATGCGGCAAATATAAAATTAATGAAACACTATGGTTTTCAGGCTTAACAATATTTAACTCCGAATGTTAAATTTTAAATTTATTAACCTCATTGCTAAAAAACCAATGATACTCGATTTGCAAAATTTGAAAATCATTCAAAAATTTCAGTCAACACCTTTAGAATAACCTCTGGATAATATTGGTATTCAAGTTGATGAACTTTCGATGCCACATCATCGGGGGTATCGTTTTCATTAACATCACATCTGGCCTGAAATATAATTGTTCCTTCATCATATTTATCGTTCACATAATGTATTGTAATACCGCTTTCTTTCTCCCGATTGGCCACAACAGCTTCATGTACTTTCGCTCCATACATACCCTTTCCGCCATACTTTGGCAAGAGCGCCGGATGGATATTAATTATTTTTACAGCTGATATCAGCCGAGGAGGAATCAACCACAGAAAGCCGGCAAGTACAACCAAATCTACCCCTCTTTCCCGAAGTTTATCAGGAACGAAAGTTGAGTTAACAAACTCATTTTTAGTAAAAGTAAAGGTATCCACTCCAAACTTTCCGGCTCTTTCAAGTGCATAAGCGTTTGGATTATTACTCCAAAGCGAATCAATAATAACATTTTGATTTCCTGAGAAATAACTGAATATATTTTGGGCATTGGTACCCGATCCTGAAGCAAAAACTGCGATTCTTCTGATTTTCATTTTTAACATTCTGTTAACCCGTGGAATTATGGAATAAAATGTTCAAATTTAATGGTTTGAACTTTACCCAAGATTACGGCTGATTATCTTTTTTAATTTTTTTCTTTGAGATATGGCTGTTAAATGTATTACTTTGCACCGAATTATTTTTAAACAAAATTAAGTATTAATTAAAAATTAGGATTATGTCAGACGTTGCAGCAAAAGTAAAAGCTATTATCGTTGATAAATTAGGAGTAGATGAAAGCGAAGTTGTGCCTACAGCATCATTCACCAATGATTTNNGCAATCGCTCACATCGAAGCAGCTGTAAAGTAATTAAAAATCACATTTTTCATTTATGGAATTAAGGCGGGTAGTAATAACCGGTGTTGGAACCATTAACCCACTTGGGAATTCGGTTACCGAGTATTGGGAAAACCTGAAGAACGGGGTTAGTGGAGCCGGACCGATAACAAGATTCGACGCTTCAAGACACAAAACACAATTTGCGTGCGAGGTAAAGAATTTTGATCCAAGCCTTTACATGGACCGCAAAGAAGTACGAAAGCACGACCTGTACACACAGTTCGCATTTGTAAGTACAGATCAGGCTATTCAGGACTGTGGATTAAACTGGGAAAATGTTGATCACGACAGGGTTGGTGTTATCTGGGGAGCAGGAATTGGCGGGCTTCAAACCTTTTTCGAAGAGGTGAGGTCATTCAATGAGGAAGTTCCAAGGTTTTCGCCATTTTTCATCCCAAAAATGATAGCCAACATTGCAGGTGGGTTGATTTCCATTAAGCATGGATTCAGAGGACCAAATTTTACAGCAGTAAGCGCCTGTGCATCAGCATCTCACGCTATGATTGAAGCTTTCAACATGATTCGCATGGGGAAAGCCGATATTATGATTACCGGCGGTTCTGAAGCAGGTGTTAATGAAGCAGGAATGGCTGGGTTTAACTCAATGAGAGCTGTTTCCACCAGAAACGATGATCCGAAAACTGCTTCACGTCCTTTCGATCTCGACAGAGATGGTTTTGTGATGGGAGAAGGTTCGGCTGCATTTGTTTTTGAAGAGTATGAAAGTGCAGTGAAACGAGGAGCCAAAATTTATGCTGAAATGGCAGGTGGCGGTATGTCAGCAGATGCATTTCACATGACAGCACCAGATCCTGATGGTAAAGGTGCCAACCTTGTTATGAAATGGGCTCTCGAAGATGCCGGTATTCATCCTGAAGATGTTGATTACATAAATGTACATGGTACATCTACTCCACTTGGTGATATTGCCGAACCAAAAGCAATAATTAAAACCTTTGGCGAACATGCCTATAAAGTAAGTATCAGTTCAACAAAATCGATGACAGGACATTTACTGGGTGCTGCAGGTGCTGTTGAAGGTCTTGCATGTATTCTGGCTATGCAGAACAACATTGTTCCGCCAACGATTAACCATTTTACCGACGATCCTGAAATTGACGACAAACTTGATTTCACTTTCAATGTTGCCAAAGAAAGAAATATTAAGATTGCTATCAGCAATACATTTGGGTTTGGAGGTCACAATGCTACTTTGGTTTTTAAAAAGCTTTAAGAATCTGTGGTCAGGAGAATTGTACAACGAATAAAACTCTTTTCGTCATCCCGAAAAGAGTTTTATTTGTTTTTAAAGAACCTTATCGGATTTTATCCTCAAAATCTGAAATTATATGATCTCGCCTTCATTCATAAATCGGCATCCACTACCGATTCGCGTGGAAATTTTGTGAATAATGAACGCCTCGAATTTCTTGGCGATGCCATTCTGAGTGCCGTTATTGCCGATTTTTTGTACAACCGCTTCCCGCAGGAAGATGAGGGTTTTCTTACTAAAACCCGCTCTAAGCTGGTTAACCGTTCATTTCTTACCAAGCTCACTTATGATATGGGGCTAAATGTTTACATCGATTCAAACACTACAAAAAACATCGATAACAGTCATATCTACGGCGATGCGCTTGAAGCCCTGATTGGCGCAATTTATGTGGACAAAGATTACCAGGCTGCAAAGTTTTTTATAACCAAACGCATACTTTCGAAATTTGTAAATCTGGCAGAAATAGAACAAAACGACCTCAACTATAAAAGCAGGTTGATTGAATGGAGCCAGAAAACAAAAAAAGAACTTGAGTTTGAAACAACTGAAGAGATTAACGAAAAAACGCGTCAGCCCAAATTTACAGCAGTTGTAAAAATCGATAATAAAAAAACCGGGGTTGGCACAGGAGCTTCAAAAAAAGAGGCTCACCAAAACGCTGCACGACAAGCGCTCGAAAAACTGGAAGAAACGAATATTGAATAATTCAGGTTAATTTGATTCACCTTTTCTACTTTTACGCCGGTTTATACAAACTAAATGAATAATTACTTCATCATTGCATTGGGCTTTGCAGCCCAGTTTCTGTTTTTTGCCCGCACCATTGTGCAGTGGTTCAAATCGGAACAGGCTGGCAAAGTAATATCACCGGTTATTTTCTGGCAAATCAGTTTACTGGCTTCTGTAATTATGCTCACATACGGAATTCTGAGAAACGATTTTTCAATTGTTCTTGGGCAATTTCTTGTTTATGCAGTTTACATTCGAAATCTTCAGCTAAAAAATGCCTGGAAGAAACTTAACATTTTCATCAGAGTGCTTGTGATTGCCATTCCTCCCGCTTATATTGGCTGGCTGGCTTTTGGTACAACCTACAATTTTAGTTCAATATTGAGAAACGACGATGTTCCGTTGTATCTTTTGATTTGGGGAACTGCTGGTCAGCTTATTTTTACTTCACGCTTTTTGTACCAGTGGATTTACTCAGAATACAAAAACGATTCTGTTTTACCACTTGGGTTCTGGATTATCAGTACCATCGGTTCACTGATGATTTTTACTTATTCAATTCCGCGGATGGATCCGGTTTTGTTTGCCGCTCACAGCCTTGGTTTTTTTATGTACACCCGCAACATTCTGTTATATTACGGGCGAAAAGGTTTGTTTTACAGGCTGGAAAAGATTCCGTTTTTCAGCAGACTTTTCAATAAGGTTTCTGATAAAATCAAATAGCAGTTTCGTCTCCATAATACTGATATTATGGCAATTCAGTAATCTTTAAATTTCTGAAATGAATTTCAGCTCCCTCTGATTCAAGACAGATGTAACCTTTCTTTTGCGAAGCCTGACTGATGCCATTGACAAATTTTCCGTTTACCGAAAGTTTGATTGTTCCATCCACACAAACCACATCATAAGTATTCCATTCGCCTTTGCCAAGACAACGATTTTCAACCGATTTGCTGCGCTCTCCCCTGGGATTGTCCGGGATTATTTTCACCCCTCCCACCCCGAAAACTTCTCCATGTACATACGCAACCGGTGGTTTTTCTCCGTTTCGGGTATTCAGATTTATCCAATCCAGTTCCAACATCTGAACCTCAACACCGTCGGGCAAACGATTTTCGCCGGGTTTTGCACTGCTCCATACAAAAGTTCCTGAGTTTCCGCCGGCCTCCATGTGTTTCCATTCAATATGAAGGATAAAGTTTTCATACTGCTTTTCGCTTCTTATCACGCCGATTGGAAGACCTTTGCATACCAATTCTTTTTCTTTCACAATCCAGGTGCTATCTTGTGTATTCACCTGAATCCATTGAACGGATTTCCCTTTTATTTTTTGTCCCGATGCGATTTTTTCAAAAACTACTTCTTCTCCAAATTTAAACAGCGGTTTTTGTGCTGTAACAACTCCCGCAATAAAAACCAGAAAAATTATTTGCACTAACTGTTTCATTACATATCTATTTGAAATTCATGTTTTATC
>DPCJ01000078.1:17480-17694 GCA_003516705.1 Prolixibacteraceae bacterium
GCGTAACCATTTGTTCCGTTAATTTGCTCCACTTTTTTGTTTGAGCAGCCATTAATTTGTCTTGCTGCACAATGTGTGCGAACTCCATTCGGATAAACATATTCGATACTGAAAAAATCATACTGGTCACCGGAGACCCTTCGCTGACGGCCACCCCAACCAATTGCCGATACCGGATTTTGCCCCATGTGCCAGTTCATCACATCAATCTCAT
>DPCJ01000173.1 GCA_003516705.1 Prolixibacteraceae bacterium
TATCAAAGGATGATTTAATCTGGGTAAGCAAATGGGAACGTGGTGTTTATTGCTCAAATGACAACGGACTTACCTGGACAAAAGACTCTGCAGGTCTGTTCAACCAGGAAGAACTTGGAAGAGTTTATTCCTATAAATCTGATTCACATCTTGCCCTTTCTCATAGCAAACTGGTAATTCTGCGAACCTTTGATAAAGGGAAAACCTGGGTTCCTATTCCCACTCCGGAATACTCCTTAACCATGTTTGTACCCGATGAAAATGACATAATTGCACAGAACCAGGGTGGATACAACTTGCATAAATCAACCGACGACGGAATGAATTATAAAAAAGTTTTCAGTCCTTCTGTAGCTTACGGAACAACATCGTGGCACTGTTACGACAAATTTAAAGACTATTATTATGTGCTGGCTCCCGGTGGAGGAGTTTGGAAAACCAAAGATTTTGAGAATTTTGAAGAACTGATGACGTTTACGATTCAGCGGAATCTTTTTATCGATCATACTGGTACAGTGTATGCAAGCGGATTCAATTATTCCAATGCAGAACCTGAATCTACACTGGTTTTACCATCTCAAAATTGAAAATACTGAAAACATTTATTATCCTGTTTTGAAGACATAGGTTTAAGTAACTTTTTTCTTAAATTTATTGCGGTTCAAAATCAGCATATTAAAATGGAAAACCACGAATCAACCGCCCGCGAAGCTTTTAACAAAATGGCGCAGTTGTGCAGCCGCTCAGAGCAATGCTCAGCCGACATCAGAAAGAAAATTGCTGCTTACGATATCGTTGAAGAGGTTATTGAGGAGATAATTGCCAAACTGAAATCCGAAAAGTTTCTCGACGACGACAGGTATGTTCATGCTTATATTTCTGATAAAATCAGATTAAACAAGTGGGGCCGTATTAAAATGCGGTATTATCTTAAAGCCAAAGGACTGCCTGATACTGTGATTGAAAAGGGGTTGAACGAAATTGATATGGAACACTACAAAAAAGTTTTGCTGGCCACTATGAATGAAAAGGCAAAAAAAGTAAAAAAGGAAAGTAAATACGAACAAGCCTCTCATATTATCAGGTTTGCACAAAGCCGGGGGTTCGAGCCTGAAATCATTCATCGTTACCTTGGCGAGGTGGTGAAATAAAAACACAAAAAACTTACTACATTTGCTGCCCAAATAAATTCAATATACTCATGATTTTTAAAGACCAGGTTAATGATTTACTGGAGCGCCGGTCGGCGTTGAGGAGGCATCTTTGACTACGATGCCAAACTGATTCAATTACAGGAAGAAGAACTGAAAACCCAGGACCCCGAATTCTGGAACAAAGCCAAAGAAGCCGAAGAACAAATGCGGAAAATCCGCGCCATTAAAGTGTGGACCGATGGATTTAATGAAGTAAACCAGGCTGTTGAAGACTTTCTGGTGCTTTACGAGTTTTTCGAAGCCAAAGAAGCCGAAGAAGCTGAAGTTGACACCACTTTTGCTGAAACGCTTGATGCGATTGAAAAACTGGAGGCCAAAAATATGCTCCGCAACGAGGAAGACCGGCTTGGTGCTGTGCTTAAAATTAATGCTGGGGCAGGCGGTACCGAAAGCAACGACTGGGCTGAAATGCTTTTCAGAATGTATACTCGCTATGCCGAAAAAAGCGGGTATAAACTGAAAATCGCCGACATGCAGCAAGGCGATGAAGCCGGCATTAAAAGCTGCACACTTGAATTTGAAGGCGATTATGCATACGGCTACCTGAAAAGCGAAAACGGAGTTCACCGGCTGGTGCGGATATCGCCGTTTAACGCACAAGGTAAACGAATGACTTCGTTTACATCGGTTTATGTAGCCCCACTGGTTGACGACACCATCGAAATAGAAATTAACATGGCCGATATTACCTGGGACACTTTCCGCAGTGGTGGTGCCGGTGGACAGAACGTAAACAAGGTGGAAACCGGGGTCAGGTTAAAACACGCTCCTTCGGGAATTATTATTGAAAACACCGAAAGCCGCTCGCAATTGGGTAATAAAGAAAATGCTATCCGATTACTGAAATCACAGCTTTACGAAATGGAGCTGCGAAAACGACACGAAAAAACAGCCGAAATTGAAGCCTCGAAAAAGAAAATCGAGTGGGGCTCGCAAATACGTTCATACGTGCTGCAACCCTATAAACTGGTAAAAGATGTGCGTACCGGCTACGAAACTGGTAACGTAAACGCGGTGTTGGATGGTGAAATTGATGGATTTATAAAAGCCTACCTGATGGAATTTGGCGGAGAATAATACTACAAAGCTCCGATAAAGCAAAATATTCGGTTACAATACCATTAAACATTCAATTAAGGTTTGATTTATCAAAACCTTTTACAATATTGGGGGTTGAATAACAATCGATTCAATTTTTATGGATTCCGGGTTCAACTTTATCAACCGAGAAATAAGCTGGCTCTCGTTTAACGAGCGGGTTTTACAGGAAGCGGCCGATCCGAATACTCCGCTTTTCGAGCGAATTCGTTTTATCGGGATTTTTTCGAACAACCTCGATGAGTTTTTCCGCGTGCGGTTTGCTGCAGTTCGCCGAATGGTTGACCTTGGCAGCGATGAGGAAAACCTGCTCGGCAATTTCACCCCGCAGGAACTTATGGACAAAATCCAGAAAATTGTTATCGCTCAGCAACAAAAAGTACAGCAGATTTTTACTGATATTTTCGAAGAACTGAAGATGGACAACATCTTTATGATTAACGAAAAAGAGTTGAACCACCAGCAGGGCATTTTTGTGCGGAAATATTTCAACGACAAGGTTTTACCAAACCTTGTTCCTATCATGTTAAGCAACAAAAATAAATTTCCTTACCTGCGCGACCGCTCGGTTTATCTTGCTGTCAAACTTTCGAAAAAAAACGAACCCAAAGAATTTGCTTATTCACTTATCCGAATTCCTTCGCTCTCGGTTCCCCGTTTTTTGGTGCTGCCAAAATCGGGAAATAAAAAATTTGTGGTAATGCTTGATGATGTAATCAGGTTTTGCCTCAAAGAGCTTTTCTTTTATTTCGATTACAATGTTCATGAAGCTTACACACTGAAAATGACCCGCGATGCCGAACTTGATATCGACGATGATATCTCGAAAAGCTTCATGGAAAAAATGACGCACAGCCTTAAAAAGCGCAAAAAAGGAAAACCCGTTCGCGTAATTTACGACCGGACAATGCCAGATGACCTGAAATCTTTTCTATTTAAAAAATTGAAGCTTGGCAAGGAAAATGCAATTCCCGGGGCACGCTACCACAACGACAAAGATTTTATGAATTTCCCCGAAATAGGGAAGAAGAAACATTATTATCCAAAGTTAACACCATTCAGGCACAAGGATTTACGACAAAATACAAGTATCCTGAAAGTTTTGCGGCGCAAAGATGTGATGCTTCATTACCCGTACCAGACATTTAACCATTTTATCGATTTGCTGCGCGAAACCGCCATCGACCCTGAAGTAAAAGAAATTGGAATTACCATATATCGCGTGGCCGAAGCTTCGAAAGTGGTGAATGCGCTGCTGAATGCAGTACGAAATGGAAAAATCGTTACTGTGGTTATTGAACTTCAGGCCCGTTTCGACGAGGAAGCCAATATTTTCTGGTCGAACAAGCTCCAGGAAGAAGGAGCTGTTGTGATTAATGGTATTCCCGGACTGAAAGTACACAGTAAGCTGTTGTGGATAAAACGAAAGGAAAGTAATGGTTTCAGAAATTACGCTTACATCGGCACCGGAAATTTTCACGAAGGTACTGCGCGTGTTTATGCCGATGATGGTTTGATGACATCGGACCCGCGGCTTGCCGACGAGGTGGCCCATATCTTTGAGTTCTTTAAACAGAATTTCAAACACTTCGACTACGAAAACCTTGTGGTTAGCCCGTTTAAAATGAGGCATTTCTTTAACAAATGTATCGACCACGAAATTCATCTTGCCAAAAAAGGGAAAGAAGCCCGCATGGTGCTGAAAATGAATAGCCTTATCGACCCGGGAATGATGCAGAAAATTGTGGAAGCCGGCGAAGCAGGTGTAAAAGTTCAGCTAATTGTTCGTGGAATTTTCGGGTTGCCCATCAACAAAGAACTTGCTGAAAATATCTCCGCAATCAGTATTGTTGACAAATATCTCGAACACTCTCGCATTTTCCTGTTTGGTAATGGGGGCAACGAAAAGATTTATATTTCGTCGGCCGACTGGATGCCGCGCAATCTGAACCGAAGAATTGAAGTTGCCTGTCCGGTTTATGACGATGAAATCAGGAATGAGTTAAAGGAAATGCTGAATATTCAGTTGAAAGACAATTCGAAAGCACGCATTCTCGACTTTAATCTGATTAATGAATACAATCATGGAACTCCGGGTCAGATTTTCAGGGCACAGGAAGACTATTACCGTTTTATAAAAAATAAACACCACGTTGTTATGATTATTTACCACAACCCGCGATGTGCTAAGAGCCGCGCCGGACTTCAGTACCTCGAATCGAAAGGATACGATATCGAAATAAGGAAATACCTCAACGACGGAATTACTGAAACCGAATTACTCGAAATCATTGAAAAAACAGGAAAAGATGCTGATAGTTTGGTACGCACCAACGAGCAGGATTACATCGATAACTACAAAGGAAAAACGATGACTAATGAACAATGGATAAAAATTCTTGTGAAAAATCCGAAACTGTTACAGCGCCCGGTGGTAATTAACGGCAAAAAGGCTGTTTTGGCCAATCCGCCTGAAAAAATTGAAGAAATTGTTTGATTTACTGCACAGGAACTTTTTTCTGTAATACCTGAATCTCTTTTTGCAGCGCGGCTTTTTGTTTCATCAAAGTTGAAAGTGCAAGCGCTTCCCTCACAGCATCTTTATCCCACGTTGCCAAAACAATAAATTGCTGCTGACGACCAATAAATACGGCTTTTAAATTGCGGTCGGTATTGGCAGCAATAAATTCGGTAACACCGTTATCTTTCCCTCCGGAGTAAAGCACTTTTTCCCATTTGTAATCCAGAAAGTCGGATTGGTGATTTTCCGGGCTGCCAACCGGCACCGAGTCGGTTTTCGCGCTGATGTCGCCGTCGTAAATCCTGAGGGCATAATGATTCAGCAGGCTTTTACCAAAATAATTACTGCTTAAATATAATGTACCGCGCTCGTCAAGATGAACCTTGATAAACGAACGCCCAAGCGCATTTTGCTGATTTTGTTTTTTGTGAATGTATTGCACGTAGCGGTCATATTCTGTTTTTTCCTTGTCGAAAGAAGTTTCGAGCCGCGCAATTTTAGCTTCGAGTGTGTCAAGTTCAACTTCCTTTTTTTGCAACAGGCTGAAATTGATTTCGGCTGCCAGGTTTTTTGCAGCATTGGCCGAATATTTTGCTTCAGGATAAAGAGAGATGCTGTCGAGTTGCAACATGGCGTTAACTGTATCGCCTTTTTCGAGCAGAAATTTAGCGTTGTTCAGCCTGATTCTTGCTTTTTCTTCGTCGGTTGGTTTACATGCAGCAAACAACAACACAAAAACAACCAGATAAAATATTGACGAGCCTTTCATATAAATTCTGTTTTATCCCGCAAAAATAAGATTTTATGCAACATCCGTTGTTTATCCTATGTTGCAACAAAGAATTCAGGTTGTGTTTTCGAACACAAAACTTAATATTAATCACTTTTTGATCTCAGCTTACTTACTTTATTTCTATTTTTAGCACAAAATCAACCGCCGTTATGATTACACTTACTCAACTTGAATATATTGTAGCTGTTGACACTTACCGTCACTTCGGACAAGCTGCCGAAAGTTGTTTTATTACCCAGCCAACGCTTTCAATGCAAATTAAAAAGCTGGAGGAGGATCTCGAAATCATTATTTTCGATCGCAGTAAACATCCGTTATTACCCACCGATGTGGGGCAGCGGATTATCGATCAGGCGCGTATTGTGCTGAAACAGTCGGAAGAAATCAACAACATTGTAAAGGACCATAAAAACCAGGTTTCGGGGTTAATCCGAATTGGAATTATCCCCACAATGGCTCCCTATATTTTGCCGGCTTTTATCGGAAATTACAAAAAGAAATACCCCAATATTCTGATAAAAGTATATGAGCAAACCACCGACAACATTATCAACCTGTTGCAGAAAGACCTCATTGATGTTGGCATTCTGGCAACTCCGTTGCGGGAGGAAAAAATAAACGAGAAACCCGTTTTTTACGAGGAGATGCTTATTTATACAAACCCCTCGCACCCATTACATAAACAGGCTGAGATTACACCAAAAGATATTGCAACCCCTGATTTATGGCTGTTGAGCGACGGACATTGTTTCCGCGACCAGGTGATTAATCTTTGTTCGTACGCGGGAGGCAGCGACAGCCAGCTTCCGTTCCAGTTTGAGGCAGGTTCACTCGAAACACTGATGAATATTGTTGATCGTGAAGGCGGAATCACGCTGATTCCTGAATTGGCAAAAGAAGGAATGTCGGAAAAAAGGTTGGCTAATGTAAGGGCTTTTACAAGCATTAAACCATTACGCGAAGTCAGTCTTGTATATTCGCGTCATTTTGCCAAACACAAACTCATTAACCTGCTCTGGCGCGAAATGCGCGACAGCTTCCCGGCTGAATTGCAAAAAGGAGAAAGAGGTACAGTAGTTGATTTAAGATAGCCAATTTTCGTATTTAAAATATTTAGTTACCTTTGCGCCGCAATTTTGCGGGCATGGCGGAACTGGCAGACGCGCCAGACTTAGGATCTGGTGCCTTACGGCGTGGGGGTTCGAGTCCCTTTGCCCGCACGAAAAACCGCCGACCTTCCTAACGGAAGTGTTGGCGTTTGTTTTTGGGTTTTAGTAAGATTAAAATATATCGTCATCATGAACATTACAAGGGTAAATACCGACGAACTGAATGCAGTTCTGAAAATTAACATCGAAAAAGCTGACTACGAAAAAACCGTGGCCGAACAATTGAAAGAGTACCGCCAAAAAGCTTCTATTCCTGGGTTCAGGCCAGGAAAAGTGCCCGATTCAATTATTAAAAGAAGGTTCCGTGTACCGGTAATGGTTGATGAAGTGAATAAACTGCTTTCACAAAAACTGTCGGAATACCTGGTGGATGAAAAGCTTCACATCCTGGGTGAACCATTGCCAAACGAAGAATTACAGCAAAAAATCAATTGGGAAACCGATGAAAATTTTGAATTTGATTTCGATATTGCACTGGCGCCAAAGGTAAATATTGAGTTCAGCAAAAACGATGTTATTCCATATTACCAGATTTCAGCATCGGAGGAAACTATCGACAAACAGATTGAAATGGCCAAAACCCAACTCGGAGAAAATGTTCCGGACGATGTTGTGAAAGAAAACAGCACTGTTCGCGGCGATTTTGTTCAGCTTGGCGAAAATGGCGAACCCGTTGAAAATGGCATTCAGCCCAAAAGTGTTGCTGTAGCTATCGATTTGATTAAAAACGAAGAGATTAAAAATAGCTTTATCGGCAAGAAAAAAGACGATGTGGTTGTTTTTGACCCGGTTGTGGCTTTCGAAAACCGTCATGAAATAAAACATTTACTGAATATTAAAAAGGAGGAAGCCGAAGCGCTGAACAGCAATTTCAGCTATACAATTACAGAAGTGCTGAAATTTGAAGAAGCCAGCCTCGATGAGGAACTGTTTAAAAAATTGTATGGCGAGGAAACAGACGTCAAAACTGTTGAGGATTTCAGGAACCGGATAAAAAATGAAATTGAAGCCAATCTTGTTTACTCTTCGAATCAGAAATTTGCCATTGATACACGAGACAAATTGTTGGCCGATACTAATTTGCAACTTCCAGAAACATTTTTAAAACGCTGGCTTGTTGCCATTAATAAAGAACTTACAGTAGAGCAAATCGAAAAAGAGTTCGACGATTTTCTTGTTGATTTGCGCTGGCAGTTGATTAAAGACACCATCATAAAAGAAAACGAGATAAAAGTAATTCCTGAAGAAGCTCACGCGTTTGCCACCGAAATGGCGCGTGCACAGTACAACCAGTACGGAATTTACGATATTCCGCAGGAACAGCTTGATTCGTTTGCAAAAATGATTCTTGAAAAAGAAGAGGAAAAGGAGCGAATTTACAAACGGCTTTATGAAGACAAAGTGGTGAAAGCCGTTAAAGATAAAGTAACGCTTCAGGAAACACCTGTGAGCCAGGAAGATTTTAACCAAATGATGCAGTAAGCAAAAAGCCGGTTATCGGCTGCACCAAATAACATTTTGCTGGACGAAGCAGCAAACAAACTTTTTGTAACTTTGTAACTCGTTAAAAACGAATCTTACAGAGTTACTTTTTTTAAAAGCAAATAATATGGACAATAACAACGAATTCAGAAAATACGCGGTAAAACACGCCGGTTTCAGCAGTTTAAATCTCGACAGATACGCCTCTTTGTACGGCAGTTATATATCGCCCACCATCATTGAGGAACGCCAGTTAAACGTGGCGTCAATGGATGTTTTTTCGCGGTTGATGATGGACCGCATCATCTTTTTAGGTGTACCTATCGACGATTTGGTAGCCAACATCATTCAGGCACAGTTGCTTTTCCTCGAATCAACCGACCCGACAAAAGATATTCAGATTTATTTTAATTCGCCAGGTGGAATGGTTCATGCCGGTCTCGGTATTTACGATACCATGCAGTACATTACCGCTAACGTAGCTACCATTTGTACCGGAATGGCCGCCTCTATGGCAGCAGTTCTGCTCACTGCCGGTACAAAAGGAAAACGTACAGCGCTGAAACATTCACGAGTAATGATCCATCAACCCATGGGCGGTGCATCGGGACAGGCATCGGAACTCGAAATCACAGTTCGCGAAATCATGAAAATTAAAGCCGAATTGTATGCAATTCTTTCAAGTCACACTGGTAAATCGATTGAACAGGTTGAAAAAGACGCTGACCGTGATTATTGGATGACTGCTGAAGAAGCCGTGAAATACGGCATGATTGACGAAGTTTTGGTAAGAAACAAAAAATAATGTCGAATAAATTTAAATCGGATAAATGTTCGTTTTGCGGACGTGAAAAAAATGAAGTCAGCCTGCTCATTGCGGGTATTGACGGGCACATTTGCGACCGTTGCGCCGAACAGGCTCACGCCATCATTCAGGAAGAAACCCGAAAAGACAGCAATTTCGACCTGAACGGGGCGAAACTGATGAAACCCCAGGAGATAAAGGCATTTCTCGACCAGTATGTAATTGGTCAGGACCATGCTAAAAAAATACTTTCGGTATCGGTTTACAACCATTACAAAAGATTAAAACAGGCAATTGATGCCGACGAAACTGAAATCGAAAAATCGAATATCATTCTTGTGGGCGAAACCGGAACCGGCAAAACCTTGCTGGCCCGCACCATCGCCCGCATGTTGCATGTTCCGTTTACCATTGTCGATGCCACTGTTTTAACCGAAGCCGGTTATGTGGGCGAAGACATCGAAAGTTTGCTTACCCGGTTATTGCAAGCTGCCGATTACAATGTGGAAGCAGCTGAACGCGGAATTGTTTTTATTGACGAGATTGACAAAATTGCCCGGAAAGGCGACAACCCATCAATTACAAGAGATGTTTCTGGCGAAGGTGTTCAGCAGGGTTTGCTGAAGCTCCTTGAAGGTTCGATTGTGAATGTTCCGCCACAAGGTGGTCGTAAACACCCCGAACAAAAGCTCATTCCGGTAGATACAAAAAATATCCTGTTTATTTGTGGCGGCGCTTTTGACGGAATTGAGCGTAAAATCGCCAACCGGCTTAACACAAAAGTGATTGGGTACAGCGCTGCAAAAGAAGTTGACCGCATTGACCGCGAAAATCTTTTACAGTATATTGCTCCGCAGGATCTAAAATCGTTTGGGATGATTCCTGAGATTATTGGTCGCCTGCCGGTGCTGGCGTACCTGAATCCACTCGACAGGGATACTCTCCGCAGTATTTTAACCGAGCCAAAAAATTCAATCGTAAAACAATACAAAAAGCTTTTTGCCATCGATGGAATTAAACTTGAGTTTGATGAGCAGGCGATGGATTATATTGTGGATAAGGCAGTGGAGTTTAAACTTGGCGCACGCGGCTTACGGTCGATTTGCGAAAACATCATGAACGATGCCATGTTTTATTCGCCTTCCGAAAAAATTGAAAAGCTGCAAATAACGCGTGAATACGCTGAAGATAAACTGAATGACGCAGGCATTCAGCGATTAAAAGCGGGTTAGCCCGCTTTTTTTATTTTATTCCGGCTGGTAACCCGTGTCAGGAGGTAACCCCGGTTGCAGCGATGCTGCCACTGCAAGTTCGTCGCAACGCTCGTTCAGCGGGTTGTCGGCATGGCCTTTTACCCACACAAATTTCACGTTGTGTTTTTTATAAATATTCAGAAACCTGAGCCACAGATCGGGATTTTTTTTGTCTTTAAATCGTTTTTTCACCCAGTCGAACAACCAGCCTTTATTCACCGCATCGGCAACGTAGCGCGAATCAGTGTAAACAGTGACATCACTCCCCGGAATTTTTAATGTCTCAAGGGCTACAATCACAGCCAGCAACTCCATCCGGTTGTTGGTGGTGTGGTTAAAACCTCCTGAAATTTCCTTGCGGTGTTCACCCGAAAGTAAAACAACCCCGTAACCACCCGGACCGGGATTTCCACGGGCAGCTCCATCAGTATAAATTGTAATTTTTGGTGATGCCATTTGTTTTTTTTAGTACTGAGTAATTAGTACAAAGTAGTTAGTAAAATACGGGAAATGCAAATTGCAATTCATTTAGCCCCTAATAAATAACAAAAAACCCTGCCAAAACTGACAGGGTATTTCGGTTATTAATTATCCTTCCTTCTTTTAAAAAATCAAAAGAGGCAGATTTTACTGAACGATTTTCATTTCGTCAACCAAATGACCGGCACCGGCATACACATCGATTACCCAAAGTACAAAACGGATATCGACATTCACACAGCGCTGAAAATCGGGTTCGAAAGCGATATCTCCGCTCACGCCTTCCCAGTTGCTGTCGAAGGCAATACCAATCAGTTCGCCTTTGGCGTTGATAACAGGGCTGCCTGAATTTCCACCTGTAATATCGTTATTGGTGATAAAGCATGCGCGCAATTCGCCATCTTTGGCTGCATACCTTCCATAATCTTCTGCTTTAATCAGGTTTGTCATCCGTACCGGAACATCAAATTCATCGTCGCCCGGTATTGCTTTCTCGATATAACCTTTTACCGTTGTGTAATAATTGTAGGTTACGCCGTCGCGGGGTTCAAATTCGAGTACTTGACCGTAAGTTAAACGCATGGTTGAGTTGGCATCGGGATAGAAAACCCTGTCGGGTTGCATTTCCATCAAACCAGCCACAAAAAGCCTGTCGCCAACGGTTTTCATTTTCTGACTTTCTGCTGACTTTTCATTTAACTCCCTGTATTTGGCAAAGATATCAGCCGCTGTTGTAACAGCCATGTCTTTTTTAAGCGCTTTGGTAGTTGGCTTTTCTAAAAATGCTGCTAATTCTTCTTTGCTGTCGAAAACTGTGTTTTCAAAAAGTGCTTTTACAAACTTGTTATAGTCGCCTTTGTATTTTTTCTGAATAGTTGCAAAAATCGCCGGTTGAAACTCTTGTGCATTTCTTTCGGCATACAATTTAAATAAGGTGGCAATTACTTTTTGGTCGGTTGCAGCGTCGTAATCTTTAAAATAGTCGTCCATGCCGCTTTTAATAGCTCCAACCAACCTGTCGATTTTCTCCTTGTTTTCTTCGGGTTTTTCGAGCAGTTCGGTCAAAGCCTGCGCGCGGTATGCATACATAAAAATCTCCGGCCCACTTAAAAGTGCTTCGCGCATGTAAGCGTTGGCCATATTGAGTTCTTTATTGCTAATCGATTTTTCTATCATCGGAAGCGCATTGCCGTATTTTTCGGTACGTTCTGCCTTGGCTTTTACCCATTCAGTAAATTCTTTTTCAATGGCTACTTTATTATCGATGGTTTTTAAACGGTCGAGCGCTTTGTTTTGCCCGATACTGTATTTATAGTAATTCGAGCTGCGTGCATATTTCGAAGCATACTGAATACGGGCCTTTTGGCTGGTAGTCATGTAATCGCCCCAAATGTTCAGCAGTTTTTCGCGAACATCAATGCGAACATTGTTGGTAACTTCCATAGTATTTTTTACACCAAATGAAGTTTCGTACCGGGTAGTACGTCCCGGATAGCCCATTACCATTGCATAATCGCCTTCTTCAACACCTTTCAGCGAAATTGGCAAGAAATGTTTAGGCTGATACGGAACATTATTTTCGGCATATTCGGCGGGTTTGCCGTCGGGACCGCAATACACACGAAACATCGAAAAGTCGTTGGTGTGACGTGGCCACATCCAGTTATCGGTGTCGCCGCCAAATTTACCGAGCGATTGCGGTGGAGCGCCAACCAAACGGATGTCTTTAAACGTTTCGGTTACAAAAAGGTAGTATTTATTTGAATTGAAAAAGCTGCGAACATATGTTTCGTAGTGTGTATCGCCTTTGGCTTTCTTCTCAAGTTCAGCCGAAACTTCGCGTACTTTTTTTGCTCTTTCCTCTTCGGTTGTTTTATCGGTGATTCCTGCCAGTACCTTGTCGGTAACCTCTTCAACACTAACTAAAAAAGTAACCGATTTACCCGGATTTGGCAGCTCTTCCTTACGACTCATTGCCCAAAAACCGTCGCGCAGGTAAT
>DPCJ01000077.1 GCA_003516705.1 Prolixibacteraceae bacterium
GCCCAAAAACCGTCGCGCAGGTAATCGTGTTCAACACTCGAATGTTTTTGAATTTCGCCATAACCACAGTGGTGATTGGTTAAAAGCAGCCCGTCTTTCGATACAAGTTCGGCTGTGCAACCGCCACGGTCGAGTGCTACAACTGCATCTTTCAGACTTGAGCCATTAATACTGTAAATTTCTTCGGCGCTCAGTTCGAGCCCCATTTTCTTCATATCGTTGATATTCAGCCTGTGAACAAGCGATGGGAGCCACATTCCCTCGTCGGCAACTGCCCACCCGCTGAATAACACGGTCAATAAAATCACTAAGTTTAACTTTCTCATTCGTATTATCTTTTTAATGGAATTCGCAAATATAAATTTTCAAACTGCAATGTTTTGTGATTTATGTCTGTTATAAACCAAAAATCTCCGGCAAAGTTTTATTCCAATTGAACTTTGAATGAGTTTGGTTTTAATTCAATTCATTACAGGCTGAACTAAAGATTAACTTCAGTTTTAAAACGATCAGTTTCTGGTACTCCTTTTATCAGTGGTTAAAAAACTGAAAATAAAGCGATGTTTTCAGTTTCTTTCTAAATTTGCACCTCAATAAATTTTTTTAGTGTGGGAGAAATCAGGAAACGCAATTTTATCAGCAAATTAAAAGACCACTACAGGTTAACCATTTTCAACGATTCAACATTTCAATCGGTTTGGAGTATCAAGCTTAACCGTTTAAAAGTGCTTGCTGCCGCTGCTATTGTTTCTTCGGTGATTGTGATGCTTGTAACTTTTCTGATTGCAGCTACTCCATTGCGGGAATATATTCCGGGCTATCCAAACGCTAAGCAGCGCCAGATGATGGTAAACAACGTGTTAAAAATCGATTCGCTGGAAGCCGAACTAGCCAAACGTGATGCATTTTTTGAAGGAATAAAGGCGATTGTTTCAGGGAATGTGCCGTTTGATACTCTAGCAACTGATTCGGCAGGTGGATTGATGAATGTGAAGTTTAACAAGTACAACCACGATTCGGTTTTTCAGGACGATTTACTTGAAGAGCAACTCAGCCTGTCGATGCAGGGAAACACAACACGCCGGAACGAAATCAGCCAGATGCATTTTTTTGTACCTGTGAAAGGCATCGTCACCAACGCTTTTAACGCTGCAACCGACCATCTTGGTGTTGATTTAGTAAGCGACCCAAATGCCCGTATATGTGCTGTTTCAGACGGAACCGTGATTTTCTCAGGGTGGACACTTGAAACCGGATATGTGATTTATATTCAGCATGAAGCCGACCTTGTTTCGGTGTATAAACACAATGCAGAGCTGCTGAAATCGGCCGGAGACCAAATAAAGGCCGGAGAACCGGTTGCCATAATCGGAAATTCGGGTGAGTTTACCACTGGTCCGCACCTGCATTTCGAACTCTGGCACCGCGGAAATGCCATCGACCCTCAACAGTATATCGATTTTTAAACTATGAAAAAACGAATTGCCATTCTCGGGTCAACCGGCTCCATCGGAACTCAGGCGCTGGAAGTGATTCAGCAAAACCCTGATAAGTTTGAAGTGGAGGTTTTAACAGCCAACAACAATGTCGATTTGCTGATTGCACAGGCAAAACAATTTCAGCCCAATGCCGTGGTAATTGCCAACCCCGAAAAATATAAATATGTAACCAACGCGTTGAAAAATGAACCGGTAAAAATTTTTGCCGGCACCGACGCACTAAACCAGGTAGTGCAAATGGAATCAATCGATATGGTTCTCACGGCAATGGTTGGCTACTCGGGCCTGTTACCCACTTACCATGCAATAAAAGCCAAAAAAAATATTGCACTTGCAAATAAGGAAACACTTGTTGTGGCAGGCGAAATCATCACAACAACTGCGCTTGAAAATCAGGTGGCAATTTTACCTGTCGATTCAGAACATTCAGCCATTTTTCAATGTCTTACAGGAGAATTTATGAATCCGATTGAAAAAATTCTGCTTACCTGTTCAGGAGGCCCGTTCAGGGGAAAAACTATTGAAGAGCTTCGGCATGTTACTGTTGACAATGCATTGAACCACCCCAACTGGGACATGGGGGCTAAAATTACCATCGATTCGGCAACGTTGATGAATAAAGGTTTTGAGATGATTGAAGCCCGCTGGTTGTTTGGAGTTCCGTCGTCAAAAATCGAAGTTGTGGTTCATCCGCAGTCCATTATTCATTCCATGGTTCAGTTTGAGGATGGATCAATAAAAGCACAAATGGGCCTTCCGGATATGAAACTGCCCATTCAATACGCACTCGGATTTCCGGAAAGGATAAAGAACAACTTTCCGCGGTTTGGTTTTACCAAACACCCCACGTTGACCTTCGAACCACCGGATACAAAAATTTTTCGTAACCTTGCACTCGCTTTCGAAGCCATAAATACCGGCGGAAACATGCCTTGCGTTTTAAATGCAGCCAACGAAGTTGTTGTTGAAGCTTTTTTAAACCGGCAGATTTCTTTTCTGCAAATGCCCGAAATCATTGAAAAAACAATGGAAAAGGCAACGTGGATTGAAAAACCGGGCCTTGACGATTTGATTGCAACAAACGCGGAAACAAGAACAATAACAAAGTTGTTAATTGAAAACAAAATATAAGAACAATTCTACTGAATGGAGACAATACTGATAAAAACCGCACAACTGCTGCTTAGTCTTTCAATACTCGTAATTCTGCACGAATTCGGGCATTTTATGTTTGCCCGGCTTTTTAAAACACGTGTGGAAAAATTTTACCTGTTTTTCGACCCCTGGTTTTCACTTTTTAAAATTAAAAAAGGCGAAACTGAATATGGAGTTGGCTGGCTTCCGCTGGGTGGTTACGTTAAAATTTCGGGGATGATTGACGAGTCGATGGACAAAGAAGCTATGAAACTGCCACCACAGCCGTGGGAATTTCGCTCAAAACCGGCCTGGCAGCGTTTGCTGATAATGCTTGGCGGTGTAATGATGAATTTTTTGTTTGCAATGATAATTTACATCGGGATATTGTATGCCTGGGGCGAATCGTACCTGCCAACAGCTAACGTAAAATATGGTATTTCGGCAAACGAAACCGGAAAAGAAATCGGATTTCAAACCGGCGATAAAATTTTGAGTGTTAATAACCAGATTGTTGAAAATTTCTCGGCTGTAATTCCAACCATCGTACTTGATAATGCAAAAACAGTCCAGGTTGAAAGAAATGGACAAAAAACCGATATTGAAATCAATGATTCCGATTTGGCGTTATTACTAAAAAGCAAGTCGGTAATTTCACCGCGAATGCCTTTCGAAATAAAAATCGGAAGACTTGAAAAAGAATCGCCGGCCGATAAAGCCGGACTCCAAAAAGATGATGTTTTTGTGGGAGCCGACAGTCTCAGGTTTCAGTATTACGATGAATTTACCGAATACCTGTATTCGAAGAAAGGACAGACAATTGTTGTTGATATGATACGTGACGGACAGCCACTTCAAAAAGAAGTGAAAGTTTCTGACGAAGGAAAAATAGGGTTTGCCGTGGCATTCATCAATCCTGATATGTTCGAATACAAAACCATTGAATATGGTTTTTTCGAATCGATTCCGGCTGGAATCAAACGCGGCGTACGTACTTCAACCGATTACCTGAAACAGTTCCGCCTGTTCTTTAAAAAAGAAACAAAAGCCTACGAATCGCTCGGCGGATTTGCAACTATCGGTAATATTTTTCCTGGTAGCTGGGATTGGTACGCTTTCTGGAATATGACGGCGTTTATTTCAATAATTCTGGCAATAATGAACCTGTTGCCTATTCCGGCACTCGATGGCGGGCATGTGGTATTTCTTTTAGGAGAAATAATTACAGGTCGCAAACCCGGCGAGAAATTTCTTGAATATGCACAGATTGCAGGAATGGTATTACTTTTGGCCTTGGTGGCTTATGCCAATGCCAACGACATAATAAAAATCTTTAACGGGACATTCTGAATTAAAAAAATCCTATTTTTGCACGTAAACCAATTTTAATTTAATAACATGAATTTATTTATAACAGCAGGTATAGTTGGTCCACAGGAAGTAATCATTATTCTGGTTATTGTTGTTCTGCTTTTTGGCGGTCGTAAAATTCCGGAACTGATGAAAGGCCTTGGAAAAGGGATGAGGGAATTCAAGGCTGCCAGCAAAGGCGAGGAAGATGGTGGTGAAGCCAAAGCGGGCAATGAAAAGATTGAAAAATAATAATGAATAATTATTCCGGAATAATCCCGTTGCTGAATTTCAGTAGCGGGATTTTTTATTTCGGATTGGTAAGATATTTGTAGTTGTAAGCGCTGAAATTTTAAACCAAGGAAAAATGAAGTCACTGATAAAAAATGCTGTCACTCTTTTTTTGCTGCTAATTGTAATTCAGTCGTGTAAAAATGATGCACCGGTTTTACACACTAATATTTCGGGAAAAGCAAACGACCTGGTTGTGGTAATCGCAGAAGATTCATGGAAAGGCAAACCAGGTGAATTGATCCGCGGCACCCTGGCTCAGTTTCAATACGGATTGCCGCAGGAAGAACCACTTTTTGATATTATCAATATACCACCGGCTGCATTTCAGAAAATTTTTAAAAGCAACCGGAATATTATGCAGGTAACTGTTTCGCCAATAGTGCTAAAACCTGAAATGACAATTAAAGAAAATACCTGGGCTTACCCACAGGCTGTGGTTGAAATAAAAGCTCAAAATGTGGCTCAGTTCGAAACTGTTTTTAACGAAAACAGTGGCAAAATTCTCTCCTATTTTTTACAGGCTGAAAAGAAACGTATTACCGCCAACTACGAAAAATATTACGAAAAAACAGTTTACAATATTCTTGACCGTGACTTTGGTGTAACCATGAAAGTACCTCCGGGTTTTGTTATTGCCATGCAAAAAAAGGATTTTATCTGGTATCGGTACGAAACTCCTGAGATTTCTCAGGGCATTGTTTTGTTTACCTTTCCATACGAGTCAGATTCCACTTTTACAACTAATTACCTGATAGCCAAACGCGACAGTGTTCTAAAAGAATATGTTGCGGGTACGGTTGAAGGCAGTTACATGACTACTGAAAAACGTATTGACCCACTATTTAAAGTTGCCGAACACAATAAAAACTATGCTACCGAAATGCGTGGAATGTGGGCGCTAGAAAACGATTTTATGGGTGGGCCCTATATTTCGCTTGATGAGCTTGATGCTGCAAATCAGCGTGTGGTTTCGGCTTTTGGTTATGTTTATGCTCCGAGCAAAGACAAACGCAATTACCTGCAACAGGTTGAGGCTATGATTTATTCGCTGAAAATGAATAAACAGGCTGAAAACGATAAAATTAACAGCCAGATAAATATGGGAAATTAATGCCCCTCCTGACCCTGCCTACCGGCAGGCAGGCTCCCCAGTGGGAGGAATAAGAAACAGCCCCGAAAATCTTTGATTTTCGGGGCTGTTTCTTATCTCACTACTCATCCCGATAACTATCGGGACTCAATATCTCATATCTTTTCTAAAATACCGCCTTCACAATTTCTTTTACATTGTCAGAAACTCCGTAAGTGTAAATATGCAACGATGGAACATTTTGTTTCACAAGTTCTTTGGCCTGCTGGATTGTCCAGGCTGTACCTACTTTTGCTGCTTCATCGTTGGTTTTACATTGAGCCAGTGCTTTGGCAAGTTCCATTGGAATGTCGATGCTGAAAATTTTTGGAAGCACTGTCAACTGGTTTAACAGGTTTATCGGTTTTAACCCCGGAATTATTGGCACATTGATTCCGGCTTCCCTGCATTTTTTTACAAAATCAAAATAATCCCGGTTCTCAAAAAACATCTGGGTTACAATATAATCAGCTCCGGCATCTACTTTTTGTTTCAGGTAAAGCAGGTCCTGTTCCATATTTGGCGCTTCGAAATGTTTTTCCGGGTAGCCGGCAACACCGATGCAAAAATCGAGTGGCGCATTATTTTTCAGGTCATCTTCAAGATATTTCCCCTGGCCCAAATCTTTAATTTGCTGAACCAGCAGATTTGCATTTGCATGGCCGTTTTTTTCAGGCTGAAAAACATGCTGCCCTTTGACTCCATCGCCCCGTAAAGCCAATACATTTTTAATTCCGAGAAAATTAAGGTCGATTAAAACATGTTCGGTTTCGCTTTTGGTGAACCCGCCACAAAGTATGTGCGGAACCACCGGAATCCCGTATTTGTGCTGAATGGATGCGGCAATTGCCACCGTGCCGGGGCGTTTGCGAACTGTTCGTTTAACAATCGAGCCGTCCGGCATTTCTTTGAATTCCACCTCATCGCGGTGAGTGGTAATATTAATGTATTTCGGGTCGAATTCTGTGAGGCCCTCAATGGTTTGAAACAATTTACCGGCATCGTTTCCTTTCATTGGAGGCAACAATTCAAACGAAAAAACTGTTTTACCTGTGTTTTGTATTATATCTATGACTTTCATTTTCTGCTATTTAATCACATCTTCTATTTTTCGCTGTGCCTTGTTCAACTCATCATCCAGTTTGTCTTTCACCGAATTATTGAAGTGAAAAATCATATCAAGCGCAAGCATCGCCAACATTCCGAGCAGAAAGAAAAGAATTTTACTTCCAAGACTACCAGATTTTTTTGCCATCACTTTACTTATTATATTTTCTGCAAAACTAATAAAAGACCCCTTTTAATCGAAATATGTTTTCCGGGAATCCTGAATATCTAAAAAAAGACACACTCTAACGACCTCTATTTGTAGTTCAGATTTGTAGGCAAGAACTTCTCGATAAATTCAATTGTTTCACCTTTGCGGCGGGCATAATCGGCAACCTGGTCGCGGCCAATTTTTTCGAGGCTGAAATAGCGCGATTCAGGATGAACAAAAAACTCGCCTGAAACCGAAGCATTCGGATACATCGCAAAATGTTCTGTTAGCGTGATTCCAACTTCCTGCGCTTTCAGTAATCTGAAAAGATTTTCTTTTTCTGAATGTTCGGGACATGCCGGATAGCCTATCGCCGGACGGATTCCCTGGTAATTAACTTTTAAAATATCATCCATTGAAAGGTTTTCATCGGGTACATAACCCCAGTAATTCTTCCTGACTTCAAGATGCAGCCATTCGGCAAAAGCCTCACTCAGCCTGTCGGCCAGCGCTTCGAGCATGATGGCTTTGTAATCGTTGTGTTCGGCCCTGAACTGGTCTTTCCATTTTTCGATACCAATTCCACCAGTAGTGGCAAAACCTCCGCAGTAATCAATTTTTCCCGATTCAAGCGGAGCAACAAAATCGGCTAAGCAAAGATTCTTTCCTCCCTTTTTCTTTTCCTGCTGTCTGATATGATAAAACCGCCCGACTTCTTTTTGGCGGGTTTCGTCGTTGTATAAAATTACATCGTCGCCATCGGCATTGGCAGGCCAGATGCCAAAAACAGCGTTAGCCTGCAACATTTTATTTTCAATAATTTCATCGAGAAATTCGTTGGCTTCGGCATACAGTTTTCTGGCTTCTTCGCCTTGCTGGGCATCGTCAAAAATCTGCGGATAATGGCCTTTCAATCCCCAGGTGATAAAGAAGAAAGTCCAGTCGATGTATTCGCGCAAAACTTCCAGCGGAAAGTCAATCAATTGTTTTATGCCAACGAAATTTGGTTTGTAAATCGGCGTGTTATTCCAGTCGATTTGCAGTTTATTGGCACGTGCCTGTTCCAAAGTAAGATATTCTTTGGGTTTGCGCTGCCCTTGAAATGAGCGGATTTCGGCATATTCTTTTTTCACCGATTCAATGTATTCCTGGTTTTTCGAAATGAGGTTCGCAACCACATTTACTGCCAGCGAAGCATCTTTCACATGAATCACAGGATTTGCATATTCAGGTTCGATTTTAACCGCTGTATGAATTTTTGAAGTGGTTGCCCCTCCAATCAGCACTGGAATATTCATTTTCCGGCGCTCCATTTCTTTGGCAATATCCACCATGATTTCGAGCGACGGCGTTATCAAACCGCTCAACCCAATTACATCCACATTTTCTTTGATGGCTGTATCCAGAATTTTTTCGGTAGGAACCATCACTCCCAAGTCTATGATATCGTAGTTATTACAACTCAAAACCACACCCACAATGTTTTTCCCGATATCGTGCACATCGCCTTTTACCGTGGCCATCAGCACTTTCTTCCGGTTATCGACTGTATTGTTTTTTAGCTTATCGGCCTCAATGTACGGAAGCAGGTATGCTACAGCCTTCTTCATTACTCGCGCTGATTTGATTACCTGTGGCAAGAACATTTTTCCGGCACCAAACAATTCGCCCACCACATTCATCCCGTCCATCAGCGGACCTTCAATAATGTTGAGTGTGGGCTGATATTTCAGCACTGCCTCGGCCATATCTTCATCTACAAATTCAGGAAATCCCTTTACCAAAGCATGTTCGATGCGTTTTTCCAGCGGCAGTTCGCGCCACTCGTTTACTTTTTCCTCTTTGGCTCCGCTCGATTTTATACTTTCAGCAAATTCGAGTAACCTTTCTGTAGCATCAGCACGGCGGTTCAATACCAAATCTTCAGTTCTTTCCAGAAAATCGGCTGGAATTTCATCATAAATCTGCAACATGCCCGGATTTACAATTCCCATGTCGAGGCCGGCTTTGATGGCATGAAACAGAAAAACCGAATGCATCGCTTCACGAACCTTGTCGTTTCCACGGAACGAAAACGAAACATTGCTGATTCCACCGCTGGTTTTGGCGTATGGCAGGTTTTGCTTTATCCATTTTACCGAAGCAATAAAATCGACAGCGTAATTGCTGTGCTCTTCCATGCCGGTTCCGATGGTGAGTACATTCGGGTCGAAAATGATGTCCTGCGGAGGAAAGTTTACCTTTTCAGTCAGTATATTGTAGGCGCGGGTGCAGATTTCCTTGCGTCGTTCGATGTTGTCGGCCTGGCCTTTTTCGTCGAAAGCCATCACCACAACAGCAGCGCCAAATCTTTTAATGGTTTTTGCCTGTTGAATAAATATCTCTTCCCCTTCTTTTAAACTGATGGAGTTTACAATTGCCTTGCCCTGCAAACATTTCAATCCGGCTTCAATCACTTTCCATTTCGATGAGTCAATCATCACCGGCAATTTGGCAATATCGGGCTCGGCCATCAACAGATTTAGAAAAGTAACCATCTCTTTTTCAGCATCAAGCATGGCATCATCAAAATTCACATCGATAACCTGTGCCCCCTCTTCAACCTGTGCCCGCGCAATCGACAGCGCTTCTTCGTATTTTTTTTCGGCAATCAGTCGTGCAAATTTGCGCGAACCGGCTACGTTGCAACGTTCGCCTATATTGACAAAGTTGGTGAATTCGGTAATGGTAACAGGTTCGAGACCGCTCAAACGGGTGCTTGTATCGGGCTTGTTCACCGTGTGCGGTTTTGCGTGTTCCGCCAACATCGCAAATTCATGAATATGTCCGGGTGTGGTTCCGCAGCATCCACCAATAATATTTACAAAATTATTGTCGAGATAATCTTTGATGAATCCTGCCATGATTTCGGGCGTTTCGTCGTATTTGCCAAACTGGTTGGGGAGCCCGGCATTTGGGTGAGCGCTGATGTAAAATGGCGCTTTTTTGGAAAGTTCTTTTACATACGGACGCAAATCGGTAGCGCCGAGCGAACAGTTCAACCCGATGCTGAGCAAATCGATATGCGAAACTGAATTGAGAAAAGCCTCAAGTGTCTGCCCCGAAAGTGTGCGGCCACTGGCATCGGTAATTGTTCCCGAAATCATTAGCGGAAGACGGATATTGCGGGCTTCAAGCGCTTCCTCAATCGCGAAAATTGCGGCTTTTGCATTCAGTGTGTCAAAAATGGTTTCAATCAGCAGTAAATCAACACCGCCATCGAGCAATCCTTCCACCTGGTCGCGGTAAGCTGATTTCATTTCGTCGAAAGTTACAGCACGATAACCGGGGTCGTTTACATCGGGTGAAAGCGAAAGTGTTTTGTTGGTTGGCCCTAATGAACCCGCTACAAAACGTGGCTTTTCAGGATTTTTTGCTGTGAATTTATCGGCTTCGGTTTTGGCAATTATAGCCGAGGCCTTGTTCATTTCGTACACAAATTCCTCGGTATGATAATCGGCCTGAGAAATGCGGGTTGCATTGAATGTGTTTGTCAGCAAAATATCTGCCCCGGCTTCAAGGTATTTACCATGAATTTCCCTTATTATTTCGGGGTGCGTGATGGAAAGAATGTCGTTGTTACCTTTCTGGTCAAAGGGAAGATCCTTTAACCGCTGCCCATGATAATCGGCATCTGTAAGGTTGTACTCCTGAATAAGCGAACCCATCGCACCATCCATCACAAGTACGCGGGTTTTGAGTTCGTGGCGTATGTCTTTTTTAATGTTCATTAAATGTTCTTGTTTTTAAAATTTCACAATCCCTACTTTCTTCAATTTTCCCCTTGAGGGGATTAAGGGGTGATACTAATTTGTTTACTCTCAAATTCATCTATAAATACTTCTAAAGTTCTAATGACATTTGGCAGTCCATGCAAAATATCTTCATTATCAAATCGGATAATTGAATATCCGTATTCTTTTAGTTTATTATCTCTGTCTCTGTCCTTGCTTTTCCTAAATTTATGAATCTCACCATCCAATTCAACAATCAATTTTAAATCTTTAGAAAAGAAATCAACGATATAATTTCCAACAGGTCTT
Organism: Prolixibacteraceae bacterium; assembly: GCA_003516705.1. GTDB lineage: Bacteria > Bacteroidota > Bacteroidia > Bacteroidales > Prolixibacteraceae > Draconibacterium. The sequence continues at coordinate 10,747 of DPCJ01000077.1, forward strand.
TGTCGTAAAAATGAATAACCCCTAAGTTGCTTTTTATTTAAAACATTGCTCCACAAAATTACTTCAGTCATTGTTGAATTATTCCGGAGATTTCTGGCAAATTCCTTCAAATTCTTGTTGTAGTGATTATTATAGTGGATTGAAGTCATTCTCTCATCCCCCTGCCCCCTTTAAAAGGGGGAATTGTTCTGAAATTGGTTTAATTCAAATTTGTACTATCCCTTTTCAAACTATTTAAAAAACCTTATTTCAAAATCTCCCCTGATACCAATTTTGTCGTCGCAAATAATTAACATTGAAAGAATTTCAGGGAACTTTTCAGCCTGGTTTATTACTTTCTCCACATCGTTTGGCGATTTTACCTTGTTGCCAAAACCTGTGGCAAAAGCATCGGCTAAAACAGCATCCTTGCAAATCACCACCACAGCATCGGCTTTTCCAAAACTCAGCGACGGGCCAACCGTTCCGGCCGAAGTGCAAATTCCGATTTTCCCGGTTTCAGCCGGAATTACCAGTCCAATCTTTTCGGAGAGTGGCGATTCTCCTGCAAAAACTGAAAGAACAAGTTCGTTTTTTATCACAGCAAAAATATCACCGCCGTTCTCAATAACCATTTCCTCCACCGAAAAGTTCTGAAGAATTGCTTCGCCTATTTCACGGGCAAATAATCCGGCTATCGCGGCCATTGGACCTACACCGGCTATTTCGGTGGCGGCAGCCATTTCTTTTGCTTCAGCCGGCGCTGATTCGGCTGGCTGAAACGGCTTCAGACTTTTTTTAAAGAATGGCTCAGTTTCAATATAATTGTCAAGTTTTTTGCGCAACTCCTCTGTTTTTGCGGCAGTCACATCTTTCATCTCCTCTTTAAAAGAATCCGCGTCAATACCAATCCACAAATCGGTTTCTTTGAATTTTACTTCAAAAGAACTGAACCTTAATGAATTAAACTGTGTGCGATAAGTTCGCGCCACAAATTTCTCCTTGGGTAATAATTTACTTAAATCGATATTCATTTAAAATCAATTTCAAAAAGGTGAAGCGGACAGGCAGGAATGCAAAGTTCGCAAACCACGCACTGACTTTTATCGAACTCCAGTTTCCAGGTTTCGCGGTTCATTGTAAGTGCACCTGCAAAACAAACCGCCGTGCAGTTGCCGCAATCGATACATTTTTCTTCCTGAAAATGAATGCGTTTCTCAAGCGACTCACAAATAATATTTTGTTTGCGCAGGTATTCTACTCCTTGTTCAATGTTCTCCTTTTTCCCCTGAAGTTCGAGCAGCAAACTTCCGCGTTTGCCCGGGTAAACCTCGGCTTTCAGAATATTGATGCGGATATCGTAATCTTTTACCAAATGATAACTGAAAGGTTTGTCGCCACTGTCGGGCGGAAAATTCAGGATGTACCGTTTTTTAATCATTACCGGCCTCCGTTTCTTTTAATCCTTTTAATGAGGTGTTTTTTGGAAACATTTGAACAGGCTTGCTGATTTCAAATTCGCCGGTTTTTAGCCATTGTTTTAGTTCCTCAGCAATTTTTCTGGCTTTCGACAGACTTGAAACCGGGGCTGTTCTTACTTTTTTCCCGTCAACTTTTATTGTTCCCGTGCGCAGTTCCTCGTAAGATACCTGCCCCAGTTTTGGGGTTCCTACTGTTCCGTAATCGAGTACCGAAGTTTCAATCTGGCTGTTATTTACCGAAACACGCTTTGCCATGTCAACATCAAGAACCGGAATCGGGATACCAATTCCCACAAACAAACTCACGCCATATTTGTCGAAATAAGCTGCCTGCAAGTATTCAGCCGACATCTCTTTCAGATTGCCCATCACAGCAATGGTTGCTGCATTGGAAACCGGAATTCCATGTTCGTTTTTGGGCTTCGAAGTATTGAACTGTGTTCCCGGCCAAACCACAAAACCTTGTGTTCCACCTAAAAAAATTCGTGTTCCAATGCCAATTGTACGAAACTCAGGATCGTTCATCAGCGGACTTAATTCACCCGATGTTGAATAGGTGGCATTACGCATATTTGGCAAAAGCGTTCCCATGTAAGTATGAATCATTTTTTTTGTTGTATTCACTGCCACGTTGTAATTCTGATAGGCGTTTCGCGGGTTAAAAAGAATGAACTCGTTGATGGTGTTGATGTTGATTGTGGTTTTGATGTGTTTTCGCGGATAGCAATCGGTGCCTTTTGCCCATGCTTCGAGTTCCACATCTTTACCTTCCAGCAAATCCTGAATTACATGCGCACCGCCATATTCCGGATTTTCGGGGTCGCAGGCAGTGGCGCCAATGTACGAATCCACAGCAGCCAACCCTTCGTAACAGGGAACGCCGTTCAACCTGATTTTTTCCATTCGGATGGGTGGAATTGCATGACCAAAATTAATGATAGCTCCTGATGAGCACATCGCACCAAAAGTTGCGGTGGTTACAACATCCACTTTTTCAACAATTTCTTCGGGCGAACATTCGAGCGCCATTTTTGCCACTTCTTCGGCAGTGAGAATCACTGCCTCGCCGGATTTCAGTTTCCGGTTAATTTCTTCGTAGGTTTTGATTTTAGACATTTTTCTTCGTTTAAATTATAATTCCGTTTCCGGCCGGGTATTGGCACCTTTTCCGTTGTTTCACGGTTGGTTGCCAGGGTTTCACTGAGCCCGCTCTCTTCGCCCTTCTTTATAACCAAACAATCTTTTTAGTAAAGAATATTTGATGATGCTGCAAATGTAACCGAAAATACCTGAAACTAAACCAGTGTACCTAGGGAAGCTCAATCAAATTAACTATCTGGAAAAATCGGAGATTTTTTATTTGTGAATTCAAGAGCAAAGTAGTAAACTTGCAATCCGAAAAATAAAGTTCTTTTAAACTTTAATAATTCAGGGCCTATAGCTCAGTTGGTTAGTAGCACCTGACTCATAATCAGGGGGTCGCAGGATCATGCCCTGCTGGGCCCACAAAAAAAAGAGAAGTTCTTGCTTCTCTTTTTTCATTTCAGAACATCCGATAATCATCTTTTTAATTTGCTTAGTTGGTTAGTAGCATCCCGATTAAAATCGGGAGGGTCGCAGGATCATGCCCTGCTGGGCCCACAGAAAGAGAAGTTTTTGCTTCTCTTTTTTATTGTCTTAAAACCTTTCTTATCTCAGTTTTTCAATTCTTTCGGCGGCCAGTTTTGAGCTGATAATCGCCATCGGGAGGCCGGCACCCGGAAGCGTTGAAGTGCCGACATAAAATACATTTTTAAATTTTTCATCAAAATTTGATGGCCTGAAAGCGCCGATTTGCTTCATGTTGTGAGACAAACCCAACCCGCTTCCTTTGTACAGATTAAATTGGTTTTGCCAGTCTTCGGGAGTGTAAATGGTTTTTGAAACAATCTCGGTTTCAATGTCCATATTTATTCGTCTTGAAAAATCGGCAATAATGCTGGTTACAATGCTGTCGCGGTCGCTCCAGTCGGTTTTATAAAGCAGATTGGGCACGGGGCACACAAAAAAGAGACTTTCGCAACCTTTGGGCGCACATTGCGGGTTGTGTTTCGAAAGGACATTGACGTAGTAATAAGGTTTTTCGGGTGTACCGGGATTTTGCAGAATATTGGTCGAATATTCTTCGTAATTCGAGCCGAGGTAATAATTGTGGTGGTTTACCTGCG
>DPCJ01000117.1 GCA_003516705.1 Prolixibacteraceae bacterium
TTTCATTTTCCAGTTCACCACTTCGGGGTTGAGTTCGAGCAAATCGGTGCGGCCAACAATATCCTGAAATTTTGCAAACCCCATTTCAGCAAGGTATTCCCTTACTTCGCGGGCAATAAACCTGAAAAAATTGATTGTATATTCAGCTTTCCCGATAAAACGTTTTCTCAGTTCCTTATCTTGTGTGGCAATACCAGCCGGACAAGTATTCATGTGGCATTTACGCATCATAATACAACCCAGCACAATCAGGGCTGAAGTTGAGAAACCAAACTCCTCTCCACCCAAACAAGCCATTGTTACCACATCTCGGCCATTTTTAAATTGCCCGTCAACCTGGAGCCTGACCCTACCGCGGAGGTTGTTCAGTACAAGCGTTTGCTGGGCCTCGGCGATACCAAGTTCAACCGGCAAGCCTGCATGTTTTATTGAGCTGGCCGGACTGGCGCCTGTTCCGCCATCGCCACCTGCAATGATAATCACATCTGAAAAAGCTTTGGCAACACCGGCTGCAATCGTTCCCACCCCATCTTCTGAAACTAATTTTACCGAAACGGCAGCGCGCGGGTTGGTGATTTTAAGGTCGTAAATCAACTGTGCCAAATCTTCTATTGAATAAATATCGTGGTGTGGTGGTGGCGAAATCAAAGTTATACCCGGAGTCGAGTTCCTGAGTTTCGCAATTATCTTGTCGATTTTGTACCCCGGAAGCTGCCCACCTTCGCCCGGTTTTGCACCCTGCGCAATTTTAATCTGAAGTTCGTCGGCATTTACAAGGTAGTTATTGGTAACGCCAAACCTTCCTGAAGCCACTTGTTTGATCTTGCTGTTCCGGTTGGTGCCAAAACGTTCAGGGTCCTCGCCACCTTCACCGGTATTGCTGCGACCGCCGATGGTGTTCATGGTAATCGCCAGCGCCTCGTGGGCTTCCTTGCTAATCGATCCATACGACATAGCACCAGTTACAAACCGTTTCAGGATTTCTTCCTCCGGCTCAACCTGGTCGAGTGGAATCGGATTTCTTTTCAGGTTAAAACAGCCCCTGATAAATGCCGGCTTTTTATTTTGCTGATCGATAATCGCGCTGTACTCTTTGTATTTACCGTAGTCGTTTGTACGCGTTGCCCACTGCAAAAGCCCAATATTTTCGGGGTTCCAGGCATGGTGTTCGCCATATTTTCGCCAGGCATAAACACCCCCGTTTTCAAATCTGAAGGGTTCAGGCGCTACTTCGGGCTTGTAGGCCTGCTCGTGAAACATCACAGCTTCGCGAGTAATTTCTTCCAATCCAACGCCTCCGATCTTAGAAACTGTTCCGGTAAAATATTTATTGATAACCTGCTGACTGATACCGATGGCTTCGAAAATTTGCGCGCCATGGTAACTTCTCAGTGTTGAAATACCCATTTTGGAGAACACTTTCAGCAACCCTTTATCAATCGATTTAATATAGTTTTTGCGTGCTTCCACATAGTCTTTGGTTATTTTACCTTCTTTCACCAGGTGATCAATAGCGGCGAATGCGAGATACGGATTAATAACACTTGCACCATATCCCAGCAACAAGGCAAAATGGTTGATTTCGCGGGCATCGCCGGTTTCAACAATGATACCAACCTGCATGCGTTTCTGTGTTTTTATGAGGTGGTGATGAACGGCCGCCACAGCAAGTACCGAGGGAATCGGGGCATAATCCTCTGAAATATCGCGATCGCTGAGAATGATGTAGTTTTTCTTTTGATCAACAGCTTCTTCAGCTTCAGCAAGCATGTTATCCAAAGCGCTTTCAAGCCCGAGTTTTCCGCCACCAACCGGAAAAACCATTTTGATAACCTTGTGTGTAAAAAGTTCGTCTTTCAAATCCTTAATCTTTCCAAGGTCAGTGTTGGTGATGATGGGGCTGTCGAATTTCACCAGTTTACAATGCTCGGTTGATTCGATGAGCAGGTTCGAGCTGAGTGAGCCTATATAATTGGTAAGCGACATTACCAAACCTTCTCGAATCGAGTCGATGGGCGGGTTGGTGACCTGCGCAAACATTTGTTTAAAGTAATCGAAAAGCCTTTTGGGCTTGTCGGAGAAAACAGCCAGCGGCGCGTCATTTCCCATCGAACTGGTAGGCTCGGCGCTTGAATCGGCCATTGGGTGAATAATCTCGTACATATCTTCTTTCGAGTAACCAAACACTTTTGCGTAGGTCTCAAAATTGTCAATCTGCGATGGAACCCTGGTTCTCACTTTAATATCGTCCATTACAAGCCTGTTCTCCCTGAGCCACATTTCGTAGGGATTGCGGCGGCTAAGCTGGTCTTTTACCTCCTCATCAGGAATAATGATCCCAAGTTGAGTATCAACAAGCAATATTTTCCCGGGGCGCAAACGGCCTTTTATTTTTATTTCTTCGGGGTCGAAAGTCTGAACTCCAACTTCAGAGCCCATAACAATCAGGTCGTTTTTGGTAATCACGTATCGCGATGGGCGCAAACCGTTTCTATCGAGTGTTCCGCCAATGTAGCGACCATCGGAAAATACCATTGATGCCGGGCCATCCCACGGTTCCATTATGGTGGAGTGATATTCGTAAAAAGCTTTCAAACTTTCCGGAATCGGGTTTTTCTGATTGTACGATTCGGGTATCATCATGCAAAGCGAATGCGGAATGGTACGGCCAGTCATGTGCAGAAATTCAAGCACATTGTCAAATGATGCCGAGTCTGATTTTCCTGGTTCGATTACCGGTAAAAGCTTTTTCAGGTCTTCTCCAAAAATTTCAGATTTCAACAGACCTTCGCGCGCCTGCATCCAAAGCCGGTTTCCACGAATGGTGTTGATTTCGCCGTTGTGTGCGATAATGCGAAAAGGTTGCGCCAAATCCCACGACGGAAATGTGTTTGTACTGAAACGCGAATGCACAAGCGCTATGGCGCTTTTAAATTTATGGTGTTTGAAATCGAGATAATAATCGCGTAACTGTTGCGGCGTGAACATGCCCTTGTAAACAATCACCTTTGCCGAAAAACTGGGCTGGTAAAAAGCCGATTTTTCTTTCAGTTCTGAATCGCGAATTTCTTTTTCGGCCAGTTTACGAACAATGTACAACTTTCTCTCGAGTGTGTCTTTTTCATAATTACCACGCACAAAAACCTGTTTGATTGCAGGCTCTGTTGCCTGCGCAATCTTTCCGGGAGCCGAGCTGTCAACCGGCACGTCGCGCCAACCGGCAAGACTAAGACCTTCGGTACTGATATGTTTATTCAGAATATCGATACAAACCGCAGCTTCTGCCCCATTTTTTGGCAGAAAAACAAGTCCTGTCCCATAGGTTCCCTTTTCACCTACACTGATGTTAAGCACATCGGTAATAAATTCATGCGGTATCTGCATCAGCAGTCCTGCGCCATCGCCGGTGGTTTTATCAGCGCCGGTTGCTCCGCGATGGTCCATATTCAGCAGAACTTCCAATCCGCGCTGTACAATATCATGCGATGGAACACCTTTGATGTGGGCCACAAACCCAATCCCACAATTTTCATGTTCATTCGCCGGGTTGTACAAACCCTGAGCGTCAGGTAATCTCATTTGTTTTCGTCTTTATATTAATATAACTTGTCTGTAAACCAAAAACAGCGGGCCGAAATTTCTCTTCACCGCTGCTAAATCGTAAGCAAAATTCTTATTTTTCTTACAAAGTGAAATCAAAAGTAAATAAATACTTCAATTATTGCAATATGCATCACCAACAGAAATGTTTAATAACATACGCTTAACTTTTCTGTTTTGATTCAATTTATGCTGAAATATTCCTGATTTGACAGCTACCGCCAAATCAGGAATTCAACAGTTTTTCAATGGCTTTTCCGGTTTCGGCAAATTTAAACTGACCGACAATTTGTTGTTTATGCTCCTGAATTTTATCGAGGCAAAGATTGCCAATACTACCCTCATGGGTATGATTCACCTGTTTTTCGGGGTTGAAATTTCCCGCATTGATTTGTTCGCCAACGGTTTTATAAGCATCGCGAAACGGCATTCCCTGCAAAACAAGTTTATTTACCTCCTCAACACTGAAAAGGTAGTCGTACATCGGATTGGAAGTTATATCGGTATTCACTGTCATGTTTTCGAGTGCCAGTGACGAAATATTCAGACAGTCGGTAATTTCTTTGAACGATGGCAAAAACACCTCTTTTACTAATTGAAGATCGCGGAAATAGCCACTTGGAAGATTGTTCGTCATGATAGTGATTTGCGCCGGAATTCCCTGCAGTTTGTTGCAACGGGCGCGCACCAGTTCAAAAACATCGGGGTTTTTTTTGTGCGGCATAATGCTCGAACCTGTGGTAAACTCGTCGGGCAAACGCACAAAACCAAAATTCTGGCTCATAAACAAACACACATCAAAAGCCAGCTTCGAAAGTGTTGAAGCCAGGTTGGCAATGGCAAACGATACAATTTTTTCAGTTTTTCCCCGCCCCATCTGGGCATACACCACGTTGTAATTCATTTTACTGAAACCTAGCAAATCGGTGGTCATCTGGCGGTTGAGCGGAAACGACGAACCATAACCGGCAGCCGAACCCAGCGGATTCTGGTTGGTAATTTTGTAGGCCGAAAGCAAAAGTTCAAGGTCGTCGGTCATGCTCTCGGCATAAGCGCTGAACCACAACCCGAACGACGAAGGCATAGCCACCTGCAGGTGTGTATAACCGGGCATCAGGATGTGTTTTGTTTCTTCGGCCCGATTTAAAAGAAGGTCAATCAAACCCGAAGTTGTTTCAACTACTTCGCGAATGGCGTCGCGGGTAAAAAGTTTAAGGTCGAGCAAAACCTGGTCGTTGCGTGAGCGACCGCTGTGAATTTTTTTGCCAAGGTCGCCCAAAGTTTTAGTGAGCAGAAATTCAACCTGCGAATGTACGTCTTCAATTCCTCCTTCAATAACAAACTGACTGGTGGTGGTTTCTTCGTAAAGTTTTCGCAAACTTTTCAGTAAAACAGGTAATTCGTGCTTTTCAATCAACCCCACCGATTCGAGCATGGTAATGTGTGCCATCGAACCCAGAATATCAAATGGTGCAAGATAAATATCAAGCTCGCGGTCGTTTCCAACCGTAAATTTTTCGATGGCCTGGTTCACCGGAATGCCTTTTTCCCAAAGTTTCATTTTTGAAAGAAGTTTGATTTGTGGCAAATATAGCAGATTTCATCCGCTGAACCAAAGTTGAGCTGGCGACTTTGCTTCATTGTTGAGCTGGTGACTTTCCGTCACCTGCTCAATAACTGTTGCACCAGAGCAATATTCACCAGCTGACGGGAAGTCAGCAGGTGAATCGCAAAAAGGGATCCACATGCTGTTGCATCCCGATAATTATCGGGACAGCAGGTGAACAGGTCGAAAAGCAATTTCAGATTCACAGAAATATTTGCGACTTTTATTGCAATTTTGCACCACTTAATTACCACAGAATTCATGTTGAAAAACAAATCGCTTCAATTGATATTGATTTTTATCGCAGTGGTTGGTTTGTGGAGCTATATTGTCGGGTTACCCATCGATGTTACACGCGATGCCGGGAAATATGCAACCATTGCAAAAGAAATATTTCAAAACGGAAATTACATCAACCTCACTATTCACGGCGATGCCTACGACCAGAAACCACCAATGCTTTTTTGGCTCGGGGCACTGGGTTTTGCCATCGGCGGAATATCAAATCTCTGGTTCAAACTACCAGTTTTGCTGCTTGTTTTTGCCGGATTTTACTGGGCCTACCGCTTGGGAAAAAGTTTGTACAACGAGCGGGTTGGAATTTTAACCGCAGTTTTTCTTGCATTTTCAACCATGTATATGCTTTACAGCATGGACATTCATGCCGACACACCCTTGCAGGCGTTTATTACGCTGGCTTTGTGGCAACTTTTCGAATTTATTAAAACCGGAAAAACCAAACACTGGTTTTGGGGTTTTGCTGCGGTTGGAATGGCAATGCTGAGCAAAGGTCCGATTGGCGCTGCTATTCCGGCTTTTGCAGTAATTGGCCATATTTTAATCAAAAAGGAATTTCGCCGGTTAACTGACTGGCGCTGGTACGCTGGTGTTGTGCTGGCTTTTCTGGTTGCAAGTCCTGCGCTTATCGGATTGATGAACCAGTTTGGCTGGGAAGGAATCCGCTTTTTCTTTTGGGAAAACAATGTCGGACGAATTACAGGTACTTATATTCAGGCGAAAAACGACCCCATTTTTTATATTCACAACCTGCTGTATCTTTTCCTTCCGTGGGCATTGCTGTTTTTTATTTCGGTTTACAAAGAGTTCAATATACTGATAAAGAACCGGTTTCAGTCGGGAGAATTTTTCACATTTACAGGAATCTGGGTATTTTTTATTATCATCAGTGTTTCAAGTAACCAGGCTCCAAATTACATTTTTGCCATTTTCCCGTTGATTGCTGTATTAACAGCTAAATGGGCTGATATTGCGCTTGAAAAGCAGCCAAAACTCACCCGTATTTTCAATGGCACGCAATATTTTGTGGTTGGGCTGACATGGCTGATGATTGCAGGATTGGTATTTTACCTTTTTCCAAACCCTGTATTTTACTTTTGGCTGGTTGCTTTTACTGCTATTGCCGCGACTTTTTATGTATTCAGAAAACTGAAAGAACCCGCATTCAGGTTGATTTTACCATCGCTGCTGGCTTTTTCGGTTTTAATGTTTTTGCTGAATACCCATGTTTTTCCGTTCATTTTCAGTCATCAGGCACCGCCAAAAGCAGCAAGGTATTACACAACCCACGCAGCCACTGGCGAAAAACTGTACAATTACAAATACCCGCAATACGAACTCTTTTTTTACAGCGAACCACAGGCTGTACAACTAAAAACCGTAGAACAGCTAAAAGCTGTTTCGATGGAAAAAGGCAGCTGGATTTTTACAAATCCAGAAGGACTGAAGGATTTTGAAAAGTTGCAAATTAATCCCGATACAATTATCGAATACCGACACTTGTATTTAAACCGGGGCGGAAAGTTTATCAACCCGAAAACCCGCGACGCCGTGCTGCAACCCATGTATTTGCTAAAACTTTCAAATTAAATACCATGAAACTTTTCTCGAATCTCGATAAACGACATTACCTGCTGCTGGCTGGTTGGGTTCTGATAAATGTTTTACAGGCAGTTTTTACAAACCTTCACGCCGACGAAGCTTATTACTGGATGTATTCGCTAAATCCCGACTGGGGCTTTTTCGATCATCCGCCAATGACAGCTTTGCTTGTATTTCTGGGTGATTCGCTGATGCATAACGAATTCGGGGTGCGTTTACTCGTTCTTGTACTTTCAACAGTAACCATGGCGATGATAATGAATGAGCTGAATGAACAAAAAGATTTGCTTTTTCTTGCCGTTTTTATTTTATCGTTTCCGCTGGTACACACGCATATTGCAGGATTTCTGGCTATCCCCGATTCGCCGCTTGTGTTTTTTACGCTGCTTTTTTACCTGCTTTACAAAAGGTTTGTTGAAAAACCCACATTACAGCTTTCTGTTTTGATGGCATTTGTTGCGGCAGCCATGATTTACAGTAAATATCACGCATTTCTGGCGCTTGGGTTTGTGGTGCTTTCGAATTTGAAACTATTGAAAAACAAATATTTCTGGCTAACAATCGGCATTACTCTAATCCTGCTTCTGCCCCATGTTTTATGGCAGGTTGCCAACGAATACCCGTCGTTGAAGTATCATTTGTACAGCAGGTCGAAACCCATCAGGTTTTGGACAGTGCATAATAACCTCACCAGTCAGTTGCTGGTGGCGGGGCCAATTACAGGGTTGATTGTTTTTTACAGCCTTTTTAAATACCGGACAAACGGCGACCTGTTCCGCAGAATGATGATTTTCAGCATCCTTGGTTTTTACATCTTCTTTTTTATCATGAGTTTTAAAAACCGGATTGAAGCACATTACACCACAGTAATTACTCCGCTGCTGATGTTTGCCACCTACCCGTTTATTGCTTCAACTCCAAACCTGAAAAAATGGTTTAAACGTATTGCAATTCCTGTGGTTGTGCTGCTTTTGGCGGTCCGGTTTTATCTGGCTGTCGACTTCATTCCCAACGTTGGCCAAATAAAAATTTCGTTTTACAACCACCCCGAATGGACAAGTGAAGTGAAACAACTGGCTGCCGGGAAACCCGTTGGCTCGTTTAATAATTTCGATATTCCGGGAACTTACCAGTTTTACACCGGCGACCCGGCTGTACACCTTGCTATGCCGGGCTACAGGTTTTGTCAGTACGATATGTGGGATGAAGAAAAAGCAGTGGAAGGCGATTCAGTGTTTGTAATTATTCCTGATAGAATGGACAATTCGAACCTTGTACAACTTTCAAACGGAAAAAAATATAAACTGCTGGTTATCCCCGAATTTCAGTCGTTAAAACATTTGACGGTTGCGTACAACGATGTTCATGTTACCACCGACTCGGTAAAAATGAAAATTACACTGACCAACAATGCTGAACACGCAATTCAGTTTCTGCATCCTTCGTCGCCACAAATTGGCATAACACATGCTAAAAAAGCTGAACTAATCACCACTCCGCTGGCTGAAATCACTGGAATGAATCAGCTTGAACAGGGACAGAAAGTTTCGTTTAAATACAGTTTCGCACTGAGCCTGATTGAAAGGAAAGAACCGGTTTTGATTTTTACGCAAACGATTGATCGAAACCGCGGAGAGATGGCTGCGCTGAAACTCTCTGATTATATTTCGGAATAAAATAACAGGCTACTTTTTCAGAAAATCTTCGTGTAAAATCTGTAGGTAGGCTTTAGCAAAATCAAACCCGGGATTCGGGGTTTCAACTCCTTCAAAAGTAATAATTTTTGAAGTTGGCTGGTCGTAAAAATACCTGCCTTCAGGGGTTATATAACCCCACCCTGAATTGCTCATATAAAAAGCGTATTGCGGATTTGAAAACAAATCGTGACCAAACAAAGTTGAATCTGGCTCCCATCCAAACTGTTTTACCAGTGTTGGAATCAAATCGGGCTGGCCGCCAACCTCATCATAAACAGCCACACTCTTCACCACTCCACCTGTAAAAATCAGCGGAATCCGATAAGTTTCGGGTTCAATTATTTCGGTTGGGCCAGGTTCAAGCGCTCCGTGGTCGGCAGTAATTATTACCAAAGTATTTTCCCAATACTCCGTTTTTTTGAAACTGTTGATGAAACTACCGAGGCAGCTGTCGGTGTAAGCAACCGAATTAAGGTACTTTGCCTCGTTTGTCTGACCTTTAATAATTGTTGCAGGCACATCATACGGCGGGTGGCTACTCAGCGTGTAAACCACTTTAAAAAATGGCTGCCTATTATCAAATTCATTTAAAACGCGGTCAAATAAAAATCCGTCGGGGACACCCCAGTTACTCATTTCGCGCAGGTTTTCCGGAAAATCATATCCATCGGTAATATTTTTAAACCCACCCTGCAACACAAACGATTTCAGGTTGTAAAAATTAATATCGCCGCCATAATAAAATGAAGATGAATACCCATTTTTGTTGAAATAGTCTGACATCATTGTGAGCTTATCCGATTTTTCGGGAAAGTTGATTATCGATTGTGTGAGCAACGAAGGGTAACTTCCCAAAAGCGCTGAAAGCCCGCGGTCGGAGCGGTTTCCGCTGGCATAAAACGATGGAAAAACAACCGCATTTTTGCAGATGGAATCGAGATTCGGGCAAACGGCATATTTGCCGCCGAGTGCCGGTATAATTTTATTCGAAAAACTTTCGAGAATAATAAGTAAAACATTGGGAGCCTGAGCCGAATCGATGTCAAGAAAAAGAGAATCAGCAGTTTCGCGGAGATTTTCTGTTTCATGAAAAACACTCCGGGCCTTTTCGTTATCATTATAAAGGCATGGATTTTCGAAATTCTTTTTCCGCTCAACAGTTTGAAAAAAATACCACATAAAATTGTATGATGCCTGGTTGACATACAATTTATGACTGAATGAAACTGTACTCAGGTTTATGGGCGATGTACCCAATCCACCCCTGATTGGAATAAACAACGATGCAGAAATCAATAACAGCGCCGGCAACAGATACCATTTTTGTCCGGCTGATTTTTTAATGCCATTCGAAACAAAACGGTGATAAACCCAGGTAAATAACAAAAAAAAGGAAAAGAAGAACAGCAACGCCAGCAAAATCTGCCACCAGATAACATTGGCCATCATTTCTTTCGGATCGCCGATATAATCAAAAGCCGAAATTCCTACACGGGTACCCCAGTGCGGATATAACCCAATATCAAGAAGATTCAGAAATGTAATGACTAATAATAGAAGCAGTGTATATATTTTAAAAACGCGTTCTAAAATTATCGGGTTGAAAAGGAAGGAAAATCCAAGTAAAACTCCCGGCAAAACCATAAGGTAACTCACCAGTGAAAGGTCCATTCTGAATCCATGAATAAATATTCCTGCCAACTCTGCAAAACTTAATGAAGATGAAGCAGTGAAATTGTATAACAGAAAAACAACTTTCGCCACCCAAAAATAGGTAAGCCAAAACAAAAACAGAGTAAAAAATACAATGAGTAATTTTTTCATCTTTCAAAAAGAAATTTACCTGAAATATTAACGGGTAAAATTACGAAAATACCCTTCTTTTAAAAATCACGCACTTTTAAAAGAGAGAGTTTACAAAAACAGAAAACTCTCTTACACCGAAAAACAGAAATTCGAAATACCATATTCTCAACGAAACAAATGAGGAATCTATATCATTTTATAGAATGATGACAAATGTTTAGTCTATTTTCTGATATTTTGATTATTTATCAATCATTATAATGTCATATTGCAATTAAAAATCAATTCTAATATTAAAGATTTGTTAACAGCTGTTAACTTTTGAACCCAAATATACCTTTCGTATAAAATCATATCTATTTTCGGCTAATGATATATTTATAACAGGGGGTAATAATTTTATAATTCATTTTTTTTGATGAATACCCCCAAATTAAACAGGGTCAATAAAATTTTATTAAATATTACAACAAAACAATAAGGATTAACTTTTAAAAATTACAACTATGAAAAAGATTCTGACTATTACAGCGAGCTTTCTTATGCTCATCACATTTATTCCGGGAGTAAAAGCACAGGAATGGAATGCAGGACTGGATATCTACAGCAGTTATATCTGGCGTGGTTTAAAATTCGGAACAGGTGCCGCATTTCAGCCATCTGTTGATTTCACTGCCGGTGGTTTCACCGTTGGCGCGTGGGGTTCATTCAGCACCGGAGACACAGAAGCTGCAGAAGCCGACCTATATGCAAGTTATAGTTTTGAACTTGGAGAAAAGGCTTCGTTAGGACTTACCCTAACCGATTACTATTTCCCGGGTACAGCTTATTTCGAAGGAACTTCACATTATATCGAACCAATGGTGAGTCTCGGTCTTGGTGATTTATCGTTATCAGCAGCATATATGCTATATGATGCTGCTCCAAGCGGATCGGGTGATTTATATGTACAGGCCGCTTACACAGCTGGGCCGGTAAGCCTCACACTGGGTGGTGGAAACGGCCAGTATTCATTTGAAGATGAAGGCGAAGACGATGCATTCGGAATCAGCAATATTGGTATAGGCACTTCAAAAGAAATCAAAATTACAGACAGTTTCTCTCTCCCCATTTCAGGTTCAATAATTCTGAATCCATCTTCTGAACAGTTATTTGTTGTTGTGGGAATTTCACTTTAACCAGATAAAAAGCTACCATAATGAAAAAGATTGAAGCAATTATTCGCAAATCTCAGTTTGAGGAAGTAAAAGAAGCGCTGCACGAAGCAGATATCGACTTCTTTACTTACTGGGATGTTACCGGAATTGGGAACGAAGTATCGGGAGGTATTTACCGTGCCCAGGTGTATGAAACCCGCTTTATACAGCGCAGGATGATAACATTTGTTTGCCGCGACCACCTGGTTGACAACGCTGTTAAAGCAATTATCAACGCAGGTCGCACGGGTGAACTTGGAGATGGAAAGATATTCATTTCGAATATCGAAGACTCCATCAGGATTCGCACAGGAGAGAAAGGTCCGGAATCATTATTCATTAAAGATTAATTCACCCGTTAAAATCTATTGCAATGAAAAAATCATATAAATATTTATCGATTACACTGGGCGCACTTTTACTGCTTTTAACAACAGTAAGTTTATTGCCCGCACAAGATACAGTTGCTGTCGCACAGGATTCAGCGGTCATTGCAGCACAGGCTGCACCGGTTGCCACAGAAACAGCAACATTTGTTGAACCTACAATTGATGCCGGAGATACAGCCTGGATGATAGTGGCTGCTGCATTTGTATTAATGATGACCATTCCCGGTCTCGCCTTTTTTTACGGCGGACTTGTTCGTCAGAAAAACGTACTGAACATTATGATGCAGTCGGTTATTTTAACTGCTGTTATTACAGTACAATGGGTGGTTTTTGGGTACAGCATTGCTTTCGGTTCATCGTCGGGAGCCCTCGCTCCGTACATTGGCGGACTTGACTGGGCCTTTTTGAAAGGCATTGGTATTTCAGACCTCAGCCCTTATTTCATATCACACTCGCAACCAACTGCCGATGGCGGTACAATTGGTACAATCCCTCATATTCTGTTTGTACTTTTCCAGGGAATGTTTGCTGTAATCACTCCGGCACTCATCATTGGCGCCTTTGCCGAACGTATTAAATTCGGCGGATTTCTTTTGTTCTCGGTATTGTGGGCAACGCTGGTTTACGATCCGGTTGCACACTGGGTTTGGTCGGGCGACGGCTGGTTATTTAAAATGGGAGCGCTCGATTTTGCCGGCGGTACTGTTGTACATGTGAATGCTGGTATTGCAGCACTTGTAATGGCAATTATGATTGGCAAACGCAAAAATTACAAAGGCCACGCCATTCCTCCGCACAACATTCCTTTTGTGGTTCTGGGAACCGCTTTACTTTGGGTTGGCTGGATGGGTTTCAACGCCGGTAGCGGACTTGCTGCTGACGGACTTGCTGCCAATGCATTCCTTACCACACATTTGGCAACAGCCATTTCAGCTGCAACATGGGCACTGCTCGACTTCTTATTCAATAAAAAACCTACCGTTGTTGGTATTGCCACCGGTGCCGTTGCCGGGTTGGTAGCTATTACACCAGCTGCAGGATTTGTTGGCGTAACCGGCGCTTTGCTGATTGGTATTATTGTAGCAGTTCTCTGTTTTATCATGGTAGGTTATGTAAAAGGGAAACTTGGTTACGACGACACACTCGATGCATTTGGAGTACATGGTGTTGGTGGTATTTGGGGAGCTATCGCAACCGGTTTATTTGCTACTCCGGCAATTCAGAATTACTCAGGTTTATTCTATGGAAATGCCGGACAGTTGGTAACTCAGCTTATTGCAACAGGAGTAACTATCCTTTATTCAGGAGTACTCACTTTTATCCTCTTTAAAATTGTAGATAAACTGGTAGGAATCAGGGCTACACCAAAAGAAGAAGCAGTTGGGCTCGATCTCACACAGCATAAAGAAGATGCTTACACCGCAATTGATTAATATAAAATATTCTGTTTGAGCCTCAATCATTTGTTAAAGTCTGTAGCTGTCTAAAATTCAGGTCTGTCCTTCGGGGCAGGCCTGAAGAAGCTGCTAAAAGATCATTCAATTCGAAATATAATAATTTGTTTAGGTCAAGGTTTTGTTGTTTAGTTTAATGGATTAGAAAATCAGAAAACCGGCGCACCGACAGGTGACCGGTTTTTTTGTGCAAAACAGCCGGTAAAACATCCGGCTGTTCCGTTAATATTTGAGGAATAAACCTATTTTTGCCTCCTCATTAAAAAATTGCAGTATGCAAACCTGGTTCGAGAGTAAAGTAAAATATGTTAAAGTTTCGCAAAGCGGAAACGAGCAAATGGTAACCGAGAATTTCCTGCTCGATGCAGTTTCGTACACTGATGCTGAAACCCGCATTATCAGGCAAATGCAGCAATCGGTTAAAGGTGGCGAGTTTTCCATTGTCGATATTAAGAAATCAAAAATCGCAGAAGTATTTCCATTCGAAAACGGCGAGTGGTGGTACAAAGCCACAATAAACTTTGTTACTGTTGACGAGGAAGCCGGGAAAGAAAAGAAGATGCGCGCTTTTTACCTTGTAATGGCCGACGATATTCAGGAAGCTTTGAACAGACTTGACGAGAGTCTTTCATTTCTCGTAATTCCCTATGTGATTTCAGCAATAACTGTAAGTACAATTGTTGATGTATTTCCTTACAAACCTGAAGAATCGCTCATTCCGGAAGGATTTAAACCAACAGGAATTATACATACTGATAAAGCTCCTGAGGCTGACGAAGAAATTGAAAAAGAAACAGAATAAAGCAGGGCAAATTGCCAGACTTTATTCTGTTTCTTTGTATTACAACGATTTTGTTACAGATTTACCAACACTTTATAAAAGTTGAAATGGTCGCGTTTTAACGGGTCAAATTGGTAGTAAGCCATTGCTATTCTGCAAATATCCTGAACCGTAGTGTAAATTTCACTTACTTCTTTCTGCCCGTAAACATTTAAACCGGCATCGCTTTCCATGCATTCAAAACACTCATTAAACTTTTCAATCTTTTCTGAACAATCTACAATTTTTTCAAACAAATAATCGGGTGTGTTTTTCGATGTGATTTTCTTTCTTGTGTCGTCAGTCAGATTTTCAGCAAATTTCTTCAGAAACTTACACAAGCTGCGGTGATCACCATTTTTTGCATCGCTGAAAAATTCGGTATAACCATGCTTGTCGAAAAAAGTTTTCAGAAATGGTTTATCGTTCTTGAAATCGACTTTTACTGAAGCCCGGATTACTTTTAACGATTGCATTCCGGCAATCATCANNCGGCTGAGTTCATAAATGTTTTCCCTGAATGTTTTTGCAATGTGTTGGCATGCCAGAATTGTTACGGTACTGGTTGGACATACAGTCATGGTTTCCATAATTTTCGGTTTTAAAATTAGTGATTGATACAAATCTACCAACTTCAATTCAAAACCACACTAAAATATTGGATGTTATAAAGTTATGTTGTGCAACAGTGTTACACAACCATATTTTCCAAAAGCAAAATATATTTCTAAGAAAGTAAGGTTAATTATTTATGCCTTTTTTCAAGCTCGGCAGCAATATCTTCAATCCTGAAACCCTTGTGCGTCAGCAATACCATGAGATGATAAATCAAATCGGCCGATTCGTAAATAAAATTTTCATCGTCATTGGCCATCGCTCCAATGATTGTTTCAACTGCTTCTTCACCCACTTTTTGAGTAATTTTTCGTGTTCCTTTTGTAAATAATGAGGTTGTGTACGAACCTTCGGGCATGTCTCGTTTACGTTGGTCAATAACATTTTGCAGGAAACTCAAAAACTGAATATTGCCCTTGGGATTGATTTCATCGAAACAGGTATCGGCACCGGTATGGCAAACCGGCCCAACAGGATTGGCTTTCACAAGAAGCGTATCATTATCGCAATCGATAAGAATTGAAACCACATTCAGAAAATTCCCTGACTCCTCCCCTTTTGTCCACAACCGGTTTTTGGTGCGACTGAAAAAAGTGACTTTCCCAATTTCAAGCGTTTTATGAACTGCATCTGCATTCATAAAACCCACCATCAAAACTACTTGTGTATTGTTATCCTGAACAACTGCCGGAACTAATCCGTCAAGTTTTGCAAAGTCGATATCAGAAATCTGGTTTAAAATTTTCATCATTAAAATTTTGCTGCGAAGTTAATCGAATCACCCGAATTTATAATCTCACCACAATGCCATTCTCACTCAGGTATTTTTTTAACACCGGCACCGGAATTTCGTTAAAATGAAAAATACTTGCTGCAAGCCCGGCATCAGCCTTTCCGAGGGTGAAAACATCGCGGAAATGTTCCATTTTACCAGCTCCGCCTGAGGCAATCACCGGAATTTTTAATGATTCTGAAAGCCTCGCCAGTTGCGGATTGGCAAACCCGTTTTTGGTTCCGTCGTGATTCATCGAGGTAAAAAGAATTTCCCCAGCACCGCGATTTTCGGCTTCTTTTGCCCATGAGAAAAGTTCTTTTTCAGTCGGAATTCGCCCACCGTTAACAGTTACTGTCCAGTAATCATTTTCATCAGCACGGGCATCAATGGCCACAACCACAAACTGGCTCCCGAAATTCAGCGCCAAATCGTCGATGAGTTTAGGGTTTCTTACAGCCGAAGAATTTATCGAAATCTTATCGGCACCAGCACTGAGCAGTTTTTCGGCATCGCTCAACTCGCTTATTCCACCACCCACAGTAAACGGAATATTCAGGTGGGCGGCAATTCGTTTTACCAGTTCCACAAAGGTTTTCCGACCTTCGTGTGTGGCAGTAATATCCAGAAAAACCAGTTCGTCGGCGCCGTCGGCAGCATATTTTGCACCCAGTTCAACCGGGTCGCCCACCTCGCGGATATTTACAAAATTCACCCCTTTCACGGTTTGCCCGTTGCGGATATCCAAACAGGGTATAATTCGTTTTGCTAACATTTTGCAGTTTAAAGCAATTAACTAAAAAACTTTTCTATTTCCTTCAAAGATATTTTATTCTCGTAAAGTGCTTTGCCGGTTATCACTCCCGGAACACCCATTTCATTTAATCTTAAAATATCCTCCATCGATGAAATTCCGCCACTGGCAATAATTTCAACTCCGGGCAGCGCTTTCATAATGTCAGCATACAAGTCAAACGCCGGTCCGGTGAGCATTCCGTCGCGGCTGATATCGGTGGAAATTACTTTCCTAATGCCTTTTTCAAAATAAGTTGAAATGAAATCGACAACAGGCAATTCAGTTTTTTCGAGCCAGCCACTGATGGCAATCATGCCGTTTTTTGCGTCGGCACCCAGAATGATTTTCTCGCTGCCATATTTTTCGAACCAGATTAAAAATGCTTGCCGGTTTTTTACTGCAATACTACCGCCTGTAACCATTGCCGCTCCTGCATTAAAAGCAATTTCAAGGTCTTTGTCCGATTTCAGTCCGCCGCCAAAATCTACCACAAGATTAGTTTTTGTGGCAACCTGTTCAAGAACTTTATGATTTACTATGTGCCCGGCTTTTGCGCCGTCCAAATCAACCAGATGCAAACGGCGGATTCCGGCGGATTCAAACATTTTGGCCACTTCCAGCGGATTTTCGTTGTAAACGGTTTTCCTGTCGTAATCGCCCTGCGAAAGACGAACACATTTGCCGTCAATCAGGTCGATGGCGGGAATGATTTCTATTTTATTTTTAATTGCCACAAATTATTTGATTATCGCCACAGATTCACTGATTTAATTTAACAATCTGTGAATCTGTGGCATTTAATTTACAATTCTTCCAAAATCATTTTCAAAACAGCCTGTGCGGTAATTTCGCGGTTGGCAGCCTCGGGAATCACAATCGAGTTTTTGCTGTCGATTACACCATCTGTAACAATTACATTGCGGCGAACCGGCAAACAGTGCATAAATTTTGCCTCGTTGGTAAGCGCCATTTTTTCTTCGTTTACTGTCCAGCCAAAATCTTTTGAAAGAATCTGTCCGTAACTTTTGAATGACGACCAGTTTTTCGCATAAATAAAATCAGCGCCTTCAAAAGCTTTTTTCTGGTCATACTCCACTTTTACATCACCCATAAATTCGGGTGCCAATTCGTAACCTTCAGGGTGTGTAACCACCAGTTCGTAATCGGTTTGCCGCATCCATTCAACAAACGAATTGGGCACTGCCTGTGGCAGCGCTTTTGGGTGAGGCGCCCAGGTAAGCACTACTTTGGGGCGTTCCTTGGTTTTGTATTCCTCAATAGTCAGAAGGTCGGCAAAACTCTGCAACGGATGGCGGGTTGCGCCTTCCATACTTACTACCGGCACACCGGAATACTGAATAAACTGGTTCAGAATTTTTTCGGAATAGTCATCCTCACGACTTTTAAACTTTGCAAAGGCACGCACACCGATGATGTCGCAATATGAACCAATTACAGGAATCGCTTCGAGCAGGTGTTCGGGTTTGTCACCATCCATTACCACGCCCAGTTCCGACTCCATTTGCCAGCTTTCTTCACCCACATTCAGCACCATGGTGTTCATTCCCAAATTTTGGGCGGCTTTTTGGGTGCTGAGCCTTGTTCGCAAACTCGAATTAAAAAATATCAGCACCATGGTTTTATTTTTTCCAAGATGCTGGTAAGCAAAACGGTTTTTCTTAACATCGGCAGCCACTTCGAGCGCCTTTTTCAAATCGGGGATGTCGTAAACTGATGTGAAATGTCTCATTAATTTCTATTCTAAAATTCTGATATTCTTATCATTCTAATATTTTACTTCGGTCGCACCTGACCATCGCCTTCCACAATCCATTTGTAGCTGGTTAGTTCTTCGAGCGCCATCGGTCCGCGTGCGTGCAGTTTCTGCGTGCTGATGCCAATTTCAGCTCCCAGCCCGAATTGCGCGCCATCGGTAAAAGCAGTTGAAGCGTTTGAATAAACCGCGGCTGCATCCACCATTTTTCTGAATTTCTCAATTCGTTCGCGGTCTTCCGAAATAATGGCTTCGCTGTGTTTCGACCCGTATTTGTTGATGTGACCGATGGCATCGTAAATACAATCCACGGTTTTTACAGCCATTTTCAACGAGAGAAATTCGGTACCAAAAGATTCCTCAGTAGCCGGGAAAAGCAGTTCTTCCGGATACTTTTCTTTTAGTTTTGAAAAGGCAAATTCGTCGGCATAAATAATCACCTTTTCGGTTGCCAGTTTTTCCGTGAGTTGTGGCAATTCGGCCAGGCGACTTTCGTGAATCACCAGGCAGTCGAGTGCATTGCAAACCGAAGGACGGCGGGTTTTGGCGTTGAAAATGATTTCGGCTCCTTTATTCAAATCTCCAAATTTATCGAAGTAAGTATGGCAAATACCGGCGCCGGTTTCAATTACCGGAATCCGTGCGTTCTCGCGCACAAAATCAATCAGTCCCTGGCTGCCACGCGGTATTATGAGGTCGATGTAACCGTGTGCATGCAGCATTTCATGGGTTTCCTCGCGGCCGGCAGGCAAAAGCGTTACCGTATTTTCGTCGATGTCCCACTTTTTCAGCACTTTCTGAATCACCGAAACAATAGCTGAGTTTGAATCAATCGCATCGCTGCCCCCCTTTAAAACACAGGCATTCCCCGATTTCAGACACAGTACAAAAACATCGAAAGTTACGTTGGGGCGCGCTTCGTAAATTATGCCGATTACGCCGAAAGGAACTGTTACTTTGGTAATTTTCATTCCGTTGGGGCGTTCTGTTTCCATCAGCACCCGGCCAACCGGGCTGGGCAATCCGGCCACATTTTCAATGTCCGAAGCAATTCCATCGATTCTTTCTTTGGTGAGTTTTAACCGGTCATATTTCGAGTCAGCGACGCCCATTCTTTCCAAATCCTTTTTGTTTTCAGAAAGAATAAAATCGCAGTTTGCACGTGCTTCTTTTGCCAAATCGAGCAAAACACTTTTCACTGTTTCGCCATCCACAAGATTCAGTTTTCTGGAAGCTTCCAATGCTTTTTTCAATTGTTCTTCTATCTTCATTTCTTCCCTGCTATTTATTATCGAGATACAAATAATCGTAATGAACCAGCGGACGTTGTTTTTCGGCCAGCTTTTCAGTTTCGATTTTTGACGAACCATAACCCGCTTTTCCCATGCCAATCTGGCGGCCCGATTCATCCACAATCTTAATCAGGTCGTCTTTCTTAAACTCACTGACCACCTTAACAATGCCAACCGGCAAAAGACTTACCGCTTTCTCAGAATCAAGCGCTTTCACTGCCCCGGCGTTGATAACCACCTCTCCTTTTGCAAACCCGTCGGAGTAGCCAATCCATTTTTTTACGCCACTCGAAAATTTGCCGCTGGGTACAAAACAGGTGTGTTTAAAGTCTTTCTGAGGATTCATAATTTCAAGCAGCACATTTTCGGTCGTTCCGTTAGCTACATGAACAGCAATTCCGTCGCCGGCCACTTTCCTGGCAATCCTGAATTTTGTAATCATTCCACCGCGACCGAAACCCGACTGTTCACGCGAAATTCCGTTCTCCAAATCCTCGTCGCCCATTTCAATTCTTTCGATTAACCGGGCATCCCTGTTTTTGGGATTATCGCTGTACACGCCGTCAACATTGGTAAGCAGAATCAGCGCTTCCGAATTGACCATCGAAGCAATCAGTCCCGAAAGTTCATCGTTGTCGGTAAACATGAGTTCGGTGACCGAAATGGTATCGTTTTCGTTAACAATCGGAATCACCTTGTTTTCGAGCAGCGTTGTAAAACAGTTTTTCATGTTCAGGTAGTGCGCCCGGCTCGAAAAATTCTCTTTAGTTGTTAAAACCTGCGCACAAACCAGGTTGTGTTCGCCAAAAAAATCGGAATAACGGCTGATGAGTTTTACCTGCCCGAGTGCAGCCCACAACTGGCGTTTCGAAACTGCGTCGGTTTTTTTTGAGGGTTCGAGTACCGCGCGCCCCGAAGCCACAGCGCCCGACGAAACCACCACCACTTCAACCCCGTTTTTCCGGAGAAAAGCAATCTGGTCAACCAGATGGGCAATCCGCGAAACATTCAATGTACCATCTGGTTTTGCAAGCACGTTGCTGCCTATTTTAACCGTTATTTTTTTGTAGCGAAAATGCATCTTGTCTATTTTTCTTCACTCTCCCTCGCTCCCTCTCTACTCGAAGAGAGAGACGATTGTGACGAAGTCGCAATCAGGGTGAGTCTTTCAAAACTTTTTTAAAACTCAGTTCTATTTTTTTGTCTTTTCAATCTTTTTATACGATGCCATCACCCCCTGAATCAGTGACGAGCTGAAACCTTTGTGTTCCATTTCGTTGAGACCGGTAATGGTAATTCCCATTGGAGTGGTTACTTTGTCAATCTCTCTTTCGGGGTGATTTCCACCCTGTAAAACCAGTTCGGCAGCGCCTTTCACGGTTTGAGCTGTGATAAATTGCGCCATTTCGGCGCTGAACCCGATTTCAATTCCCCCCTGCATGGCCGCCCTGATGTAGCGCAATGCATAAGCAATTCCGCACGAAGCAAGCACTGTGGCAGCGGCCATTAGTTCCTCGCCGATTTCGATGGTTTTGCCCAGTTTGTTAAACATTTCGTTGATATACGCTTTGTGAGGAGCGGCACTTTTGTTGGCCGAAATACAGGTAAGCGACTCCTGCAGGGCAATCGCCGTGTTCGGCATCACCCTGAAAACAGGCAACTCCTGCCCTGCCATTTCGCTGATTTCGGCAATGCTCACACCGGCCACAATCGACATCAGGATTTTTTCAGGATTGAGCCCCGGTTTGATTTCTTCAATCACCTGCGCAATATGGTATGGTTTTACTGCCAGCAGTACAATTCCGGC
This sequence comes from Prolixibacteraceae bacterium, assembly GCA_003516705.1. Classification (GTDB taxonomy): domain Bacteria; phylum Bacteroidota; class Bacteroidia; order Bacteroidales; family Prolixibacteraceae; genus Draconibacterium. The sequence goes on from DPCJ01000117.1 coordinate 21,524, forward strand.
CGATTTAACCGCTTCCAGGTTGTCAGTACCCACTGTAATTCCGAGCTTTTCCATTGCCTCCAGACTTTTCTCCCTTTTGTCGGTCGCAATTATATCAACCGGTTTCATAAATCCCGATTTTATTAACCCTGTTGCAATGGCGCTTCCCATGTTACCCGCACCAATGATGGCAAATTTCCTGTTTTCCATAAGTTGTATATCTTCTTTTTTATTGTCATTTCGACGAAGAATGAGGAGAAATCTGCGTATTCGAAGAGATTTCTCCTCGCACACTCGTCGAAATGACAGCTTTATTGTAAGTTTATGCTTCTATAATTTAACTTTTGCAATTAATCAATTAATGTTTTTCGAAAGGTCGCTAAAAACTTGTTTAAATGCAGCAATAAATTCGTCGGCCTGCTCAAAACTTAATGTTAACGGAGGCAACAAACGAACAATATTCTGACCGGAAAATCCTGTAAAAATCTGGTGTTCAAAGAGCAATTTGTGTCTCAGCTCTTTTACCGGGAATTTCAGTTCAATGCCAATCATCAGTCCCAAACCCCGCACTTCGTAATCGCTACTGAATTCCGACAGTTTTTCGGTGATGTATTTCCCAACCTGAAAAGCATTTTCAACCAGCTTTTCTTTTTCGATGACATCCAAAACCGCAATCGAAGCCGCGCAGGCCAAATGATTACCACCAAAAGTGGTTCCCAGCATTCCATGCCAGGGTTGTATGTCGGACTGAATAAGAATTCCACCCACCGGAAAACCGTTGCCCATCCCTTTGGCCATCGTAATGATATCGGGATTGATACCAGCGTACTGAAAGGCGAAAAAATTTCCGCTACGCCCGTAACCCGACTGGATTTCGTCGATAATCAGCAAACTGCCGTATTTTTTAGTCAATACTTCCAGCCCTTTCAGAAATTCATTTCCGGGTAGATTAATTCCCCCGATTCCCTGAATTCCTTCAACAATTACAGCTGCCACATACTCGTTTTTTAAAACATTTTCGGTGGCTTCAAGGTCGTTAAACGGAAGTATTACTGCGTTGCTTGTTTGATTGACAGGCGCAACAATTTTCGGATTGTCGGTAAGTGCCACAGCAGCCGAAGTTCGTCCGTGAAAGCCTTTTGAAAAGCTGATGAATTTTTTTCGGCCTGTTACAAACGATGCCAGTTTGATGGCATTTTCGTTGGCTTCGGCACCGGAATTACACAGGAAAAGCTGATAATCGGGGCAACCGGAAAGTCTGCCTAATTTTTCGGCAAGTTCGTGTTGCAACGGATTTTGTATCGAGTTGGAATAAAATCCGATATCAGAAAGCTGATTTTTTATTTTCTCAACATAATGCGGGTGGCTGTGACCAATTGAAATCACTGCATGACCACCATACAAATCGAGGTATTTTTTGCCTTCGGCATCCCAAACGTAACAACCTTTGGCTTTTACCGGGGTAATATCAAAAAGCGGATAAACATCAAATAGTTTCATGTCTTAATTTTTACACCATGCTTTAGCTTGGTGAATTAAATAACTTTAATAAATCGGCTTTAACCTTTAATAATCTGAAAACCATATTTCGAAATAAATTCGTCATATTCTTCATCCCAGGATTTTGTCTTATGATGCTCTTCCTGGTTTGCAATATAATTTTTGACCTTTTCAACCTGTGATTCACTGACACTTACCGCAAAATATTCCTTTTGCCAGTTCAATTTTAATCTTGATAATTCACTTTTATTAAACCAATAAGATGATTCACCTTTAATCAGTTGCATCACATTTTCAATGGTCTGGTTGTTTTTTAACCTAAAAAGACAATGAACATGATTGTGATGTCCATTGACTATTTCCATCATAATTTCTTTGGCAACAGCATTCTGATGAATATGCTCAAAGACTTTTTGCCGTATGCCCTGATTCAAAACGAGCTGACGGTCTTTTACCGTCCACACAGCATGAATCCATATTTTTACATAAGACATATTCTAATTTATTAAAGGCTAAAGCCTGTTTCTTACTCTGCTCAAAATCACCGCCCTGAAGGACGGTGTAAAATATAAAACCAATAATTAACTCATTTTTCTATTTTGCACCTGGCTTTAGCCTGGTGTATAAAATCCTTTAAAAATTCAGGCTTTAGCCTTTAAAAATTTTGCTCTCGCCCTAAAGGACGGTGTTAAATTTGGTTTAAAACGCCAAAGGTTTCAGGTTCAGACCTGTTTTTTCATCAAGTCCGAACATCAGGTTCATATTCTGAACTGCTTGTCCCGATGCGCCTTTCAGCAAATTATCGGTTACTGAAATTATCACCAGTTTGTCGCCGTGTTTTTCCAGATAAATCAATGCCTTATTGGTATTCACCACCTGTTTTACACCCGGATTTACGTCGCTTACCACCACAAACGGGTGCCCTGCATAATACGAGCAAAACAGGTTTTTGGCTTCTTCCAGAGTACCTGAATATTTTGTGTAGGCCGAAACAAAAATTCCGCGGGTGTGATTTCCCCGAATCGGAACAAAGTTGAAGTCCTTGTCAAAACCGGGCTGAAGTTGATTCAGACTTTGCAGAATTTCGCCTTCGTGCTGGTGTTCAAATATTTTATAGGCCGATACATTTCCGCTTCGCCAACTGAAATGGGTCGATTCGGTTGGCTTCTGTCCCGCCCCTGTTGAACCTGTAATCGCCTGAACATGCACATCGCGGGTCAGCAGACCGGCAGCGGCAAGCGGCAACAGCGCCAACTGGATTCCGGTGGCAAAACAACCAGGATTGGCAATGTATTTCGCGGTTTTTATTGTTTCGCGGTTCAGTTCCGGGAGGCCGTATAAAAATTCGTTTCCTTCTCTTTTCAGCCTGAAATCGTGACTCAAATCAATGACTTTCAGTGATGAAGGAATATTGTTTTTTTGCATAAACTCCGCCGATTTTCCGTGACCCATGCACAGAAAAACCACGTCAACTTTTTCGAGTAGCATTCCGGCAGTAAACTGCAAATCCGTTTCACCGGCCAGGTCATCGTGAACACTGGTTACTGGATTTCCTGCATTGCTCGAACTCTGCACAAAAACAATTTCAGCAGCCGGATGATTGACCAGTATTCTGATGAGTTCTCCCGCGGTGTAGCCCGCTCCGCCTATTATTCCGACTTTTATCATTTTTCACTTTTTATTCACAGTATGGTAAATCTTCAACGAATTCGAAAGAATTTTTGTAAACCCTTTCACATCGTCGGCTGTCCATGCTTTTACGGTTTCGCCATATTCGCCAAAACCCGAGTTCATCAGGTCGTGCTCCGATTCAATTCCCTGCAATTCAAAACGATAAGGTTTCAGTTTTACAAAAACCTTTCCCGTTACATTTTCCTGGGTTGCTTCCAGGAAAGTTTCAATATTCCGCATCACCGGTTCCAGGTACAGCGCTTCATGCAGAAACATTCCGTACCAGTTGCCCAATTGCTCTTTCCAATAGGTTTGCCATTTGGTAAGCGTATGTTTTTCGAGCAAATGGTGCGCTTTGATAATCAGCAGCGGGGCCGCCGCTTCAAAACCCACGCGGCCCTTGATTCCGATGATGGTGTCACCCACGTGAATGTCGCGGCCAACGGCATATTCCGAGGCAATTTCCTCCAGTGCCTGAATAATTTCAGGGCCGTTTTTATAGGTTTTCCCGTCAATGGTTTTGAGTTCACCTTTTTCAAAACCGAGTTCCAAAAGCTTTTCATCTGTAGCTTCCAACTGGCTCGGGTAAGCTTCTTCTGGCAACCCTTTTGATGAAGTCAGCGTTTCTTTTCCGCCTACACTGGTTCCCCACAAACCCTGATTGATGGAGTAGGTCATTTTTGTATAATCTTCTTCCACGCCGTGCTTTTTCAGGTAGTCGATTTCCTGCTGACGGCTCAGCATCAGGTCGCGGATGGGTGTGATGATTTCGATTTCAGGAGCCAGCACCTGGAACGCCAAATCAAAACGAACCTGGTCGTTTCCGGCGCCGGTGCTGCCGTGAGCAATGTAGCCTGCCCCAATTTCCTTGGCATAATTGATGGTTGCAATGGCCTGAAAAATACGCTCCGAACTTACCGAAATCGGGTAAGTATTGTTACGCAGCACATTGCCAAAAACCATGTATCGAACGCACTTTTCGTAATATTCGTTTGTAACATCAAGTGTTACATGTTTTTTCGACCCCAGCCTGTAAGCGCGGTCTTCTATTTTTTTGAGTTCTTCTGCCGAAAAGCCGCCTGTGTTGGCGATGGCGGTATAAACTTCATACCCTTTTTCTTCTTTAAGGTATTTTACACAAAACGAGGTATCCAAACCGCCGCTGAATGCCAAAACCAATTTTTTGTTCATTTTATATTTGTTTTGAATGTTCGTCAGCCTTCTTTTCAAATCTGAAAATGAATACTTTAAACGAACAGTGCGTTAAAAATCTTTGAAATCAATTTACTGCTTCCAGAACCTTGTACTTCTTTTTTACCCGTTAAGTTCGAAAGGCTCAGTTTTTTAATTATATCGAGCAGCGACCTTTTTTTTACCGGTGCTTCTTCCTTCTTATTTTTTTCCCAGGCTGGGTCGTATAACATGCCGGTACACAAGCATTTTGTGCGGTTTGTTCGTTCCAGAATGTCGTGGTTTACGCAGCTTTTGCAACCATTCCAGAATAGGTCGTCGGCAGTGAGTTCCGAAAAAGTCACTGGTCGGTAGCCCAATTCGTGATTGATTTTCATTACTGCCAGACCTGTGGTGAGTCCGAATATTTTTGAGTCGGGGAATTTCTCACGCGACAATGCAAAAGCCTTGTATTTAATGGCCTTTGCCAGCCCCAATCCACGGTATTCATCCCTGACTATCAAACCCGAGTTGGCCACAAAGTTTTTGTTTTCCCAGGTTTCGATGTAACAAAAACCGGCAAATTTATTGTCGTCGAGTGCTATAATGGCTTTGCCATCGAGCATTTTGCCCTGCAGATATTCAAATGTACGGCGGGCAATACCGGTTCCGCGCTGTTTCGATGCCAGGTCGATGGCATCGTTAATGTCGTCAACATATTTTACATGTTCAGCGCTGGCAACGAGAATTTTAATGTCTTCTATTTTCTTCATTCCCTTCAGATTCTTCCTTCAAGATTTGGCATTATTGATATTAAAATATTGATGAAATCACTTTTGGTGATTCCTTCTTTTAAAACGATAAGAATGGTGTCATCGCCGGCAATGGTACCAAGTATTTCCCAGGTTTCCGATTTGTCAATCACGGCGGCAATGCTGCTGGCGTAACCGGGTTGTGTGCGCATCACCGCCAGGTTTCCCGAGAAACGCAAATCGCGGAATCCGTCAGCTAAAAAATTCACCGGTTTCATAATTGTTGGTGCTTTGGCTTTTTCTTCTTCCGATAATGTATAAATATACCCATTTCCCGGCTGGGCAACTTTTGCAACCTGTAGCTCTTTCAAATCGCGCGAAAGCGTGGCCTGAGTCAGCTCATAACCTTTTGCCTTTAATTCGGACAAAAGCTCATCCTGACTATGGATTTTCCCTTTCTGGATAATCTTCCGGATATCTGCCTGTCTTTTATAACGACTCTTCATTCTGAATATTTATACATTTAAATTGCAAATTTATACAAATATTTAAATTCGGTGCAGTATTCCGTGATTTTTATGGCCTGAATCTTATTTTATGGTTAAGCGGGAAAATGTTACGGCATAAATCCGGGAATACAATTACTGTTTTTGGTGTAAAATCAGGGATTCAAAAGCAACCCGGCAGTTTGGCTATGGGATTACTGCGCTGAATGTTGCTTTTTTTTGGTGAAGTACTTTATCGGGATCGTAGAATAACCAGATTTGTGTTTGCCGTTATTTTTTATCAGGAGCCTTTTTTTCCAACGCTTTCAGTGTTTCCAAATAGCTTTTTTCCACTTCGCTTAATGTTTTTTGCTGATATTTCTGATACTCGGTAGTTGCTTTGTCAATTGCTGTTTCGTGGCTGACAGAACCTGCCCCCTGCAACAGTTGTTCACCACTCATGGTCAGAATTTTATCCAGATGTTCCGCCCAATCCTTCATTGTCATTGACTGTTCACGTTCGGCCTGACGTTCGGCAAAATCCAGATATCCTGACACGATTTGCCCAAGCGACCGAAGTTCCTTTTCATCGAGATAGTTTTTTGCAACAACAACATCTTTCAAATAAGGACGACTACCGGGGAAAGTCATCAAACCCATAAATTCCTTTTCAGCATCGGCGCGATTAAAAATAACCTCAGCTGCCGTCTGCCCATGAACGGCAAAATGAATTTTATTCTACACTTTTTTGAAAAACTCCACAGAAACATCTGCTTTGGGGTCGTAATCTGGTTGCGTAAATGTCCAACACCTGACGGTAAAATACTTTCTCCGATGCCCTGATATCACTCACTCGCTGCAATAATTCCTTCCAATAACCACCACCGCCAAGGTTTTTCAGGCGTTCATCATCCATGGTAAAACCTTTGCGGATGTATTCGTTCAAGCGTTTGGTTGCCCAAATGCGAAACTGAGTCCCTCTCTGAGATTTTACCCTGTATCCAACTGAGATAATTACATTGAGATTGTAGAATTTTACAGGTTTATCAGAATTTGCAATGTGCAAAAATTGCACATTGCTTTTTGTATCGAGTTCGCCTTCCGAAAATATTTTTGCAATGTGCTTAACAATCACGCTTCTATCCCGCTCAAACAAAACAGCCATCTGCTCTTGCGTCAGCCAAACTGTTTCTTCTTCAAAGCGAACATCCACCGAAATTTTATCGTCTTCGGTTTTAAAAAGTATAAAAGCTGATTGATTGTTTTTCATTTCGTTTTTCATTGCACTATACAGTAAATCCCACCTGTTTTACTACAAAAATAACATACTGGTTTGAAAGTTTTCAGAAACATACGGAGAACTTTCGAAGCAGCTTGTGGGTCGTAAAGCATTTAAACAAACTTTCTGATTAACCCCAGTTTGTGCTAAAGCATATTACTGTTCTGAATAAATTCAATTTATCAAAACAAAATGGATTGAAATTAAGAAGATAATAGTCATTAAAATGCCAAGAACCACAAACGCCACATAATCAATATTTTAAAGTATTTTATATATAAAAAAACGAATATTTCCTTTATTAACCATTGCTTTTTATTTCTGAATGATTTAAATTGCTATCATACAAACCCCTGTATTCGTACCCCGAAAACAGGACAAAAACCAAAATATGAAACAAATCGACACCACCGGTAAAGACAAATTCATTTGAAAAGTTAACGTTTTTTTATTGGCACTCATCTCTCAACCGTTAAATTCTCAAAACGATGAAAAATCTTTTCCCTCACGAAATTATCAACTTTACAGTCGAAAGTCATTTCGATAAATTCAGCAGATTTTCCCGAACCATCTATCTGGCAATCATCCTATTTGTAATTGGAACTATATGTTCCCTGTTTTTTATCAAAACAAAAATCTCGGTGCAAAGCGCCGGTTTAATTCGTTCAATGGCTGAATCTGTAGATTTGACTTCTCCTGTTGTGGCTGAAGTAAAAAAAACAAAATTGGCTGAGAATAAATTAGTCCATCAGGGCGACACGCTTCTCTGGCTGAATAATGAAAAACTTGTAGAACGAAATGAACATCTGAACAATCTTATAACGCAAAACAATGATTATCTCGAAGATTTAAAGCTAATGCTTAATTTCAGGTACACTTCGCTCAAAACAGAATTATATAAGTCAGTTCATGCACAATACCGTCAGAAGATGGCAGAGTATGACCTTCAGATTGAAATTTTAAAAAAATCATTCGCCCGAACTCAATTATTGTTTGAAAGGAAAGTTGTGCCGCTTGTAGATAAAGAAGACCAGGAATTTCAACTCGAAAAGGCAATTGAAGCAAAAAATATTTTTGTACAGCAAAACCGGAGCGAATGGCAAAAACTGACTGCCGAATACAAATTAGCCAATGAAAAATATAAAAATGAAATCGACGGGTTTTCAAGAGATTTCGAGAACTATTTTATCCTGTCGCCATGTACTGGTCATATCACAAATTACAACGGCATACAGCCAGGAAGTTACGTCACTACAGGACAGACGATAGCTGTTATCAGTCCTGACGATGAATTGGTTTCCGAACATCTGGTTCCGCCAAAAGACATTGGGTACCTTAAAATAGCTATGCCGGTAATTTTTCAGGTTGATGCTTACAATTACAACCAGTGGGGACTGGTGTCGGGCAACATAACCGACATTTCGAATGAGATTTACATTGTAAATAACCAACCCTATTTCAGGGTAAGGTGCAGCTTGAATGAACAATTTCTTTTGTTAAAGAATGGTTACAAAGGCTACCTTAAAAAAGGGCTTACAACAAATGCAAGGTTTCAGGTTACAGAACGCACCCTGGCACAACTGCTGTTCGACAAAGCTGACAATTGGCTTAATCCAAAACTGAATGAGTAATTTCCAATAACATGAACATCAAAATCAAACAACGTGATATAACCGATTGTGGCGCAGCGTGTCTCGCTTCTGTAGCTGCCCATTACAAATTAAAACTACCGGTTTCGAAAATAAGGCAGTGGGCGGGCACAGATAAAAAAGGGACAAACGCCTGGGGACTTATAAAAGCTGCTGAAAAGATGGGAATGACTGCAAGAGGAGTGAAAGCCACACCTGAAGCACTTGTTGATATTCCTATTCCGGCAATTGCCCATATTATTGTAAAGGAAAAATTACAACACTATGTAGTTGTTTATAAAGTTACACGCGGTTTTGTAGAAGTAATGGACCCGGGAACCGGTGCCATGGAAAAACGGGAAATACAATCCTTTTTAAAAGAGTGGACCGGTGTTTTAATCCTGCTGTCTCCTTCTGGTAATTTTGTTGCCCGTAACGATAAAATATCAAACTTCAAACGGTTCCGCTTTTTATTACACCCTCATCGGCGTATTCTTGTTCAAGCTTTATTTGGCGCTGTAGTTTATACCATCCTCGGGCTTTCAACTTCTATCTATATCCAGAAAATAACCGACCATGTACTGATTAATGGGAACCGCAATCTGCTTAACCTGTTAAGCATTGTCATGATTGTAATTCTTATTTTTCAGGTTTTTATCGGAACCATGCAAACACTTTTTGTTTTAAAAACAGGACAATTGATTGATGCCCGGCTGATATTGGGGTATTATAAACATCTTTTTAAGCTACCCCAGCGTTTTTTCGATACCATGCGTACAGGCGAGATTGTATCACGAATTAACGATGCAGTAAAAATCAGGTCATTTATCAACGATACTATGATTGGCTTTATTGTCAATGTTTTTATTGTGGTTTTTGCATTTGTCCTCATGTTTATTTACAGTTGGAAACTGGCGCTTGTAATGTTGCTTGTTATTCCGTTTTATACTGCCATCTATTTTATTACCAATTCTTTAAACAAAATACGCGAGCGTAAAATAATGGAACAGGCCGCGGACCTCGAAGCGCAATTAGTTGAGTCACTATCTTCGGCCAAAACCATCAAACAACTCAGTATCGAAGAATACGCAAATATTAAAACAGAAACCCGTTTTATCAATTTGCTCCATTCAACCTGGAAATCGGGAACAAATGCAGTTTTTTCGGCTAACTCATCCATGTTTGTCAGCCGTATTTTTACGATTGTGTTGTTGTGGACAGGAAGTGTATTTGTACTGAGACAGGAAATTACGCCCGGCGAGTTGATGTCGTTTTATGCACTTATGGGTTATTTCACCGGCCCGGTTTCGTCGCTCATTGGTATGAACAAAACATACCAGAACGCCACAATTGCCGCCGACAGGCTTTTTGAAATTATGGACCTTGAGCGGGAAGACGAGGATAACCTGGCTGATGCCAACGAATCCAGACAAGGCGATATCCGGTTCGAAAATGTTTCGTTTAGTTATGGCACGCGCACCGATGTTTTCGAAGGGTTCAACCTCACGATAAAACAGGGCGAAATTACAGCTATTATTGGCGAAAGCGGCTCAGGGAAAACAACTATTGCAGCGCTCCTACAGAAACTTTACCCTGTAAATGGCGGAGCAATATTTATCGGCGATACAAACATAAAATATTTCAGCAACGAAAGTCTGCGGCAACGGGTTGGCATTGTGCCCCAAAACCTTGACCTTTTTGCCGGTTCGGTTATTGAAAACATTGCTGTTGGCGGGTTTAATCCTGATTTGCCCCGCGTGCTCGAAATTTGCAGGCAACTGGGCATGATTGATTTTATTGAAAAACTACCCAACGGGTTTAATACTTTTGTGGGCGAGCACGGGGCAACACTTTCAGGCGGGCAAAAACAACGGCTGGCTATTGCCCGCGCGCTATACCGCAACCCGGAAATTATAGTAATGGATGAAGCCACTTCATCGCTTGACCCGCTGGCCGAGGAGCATGTACAGCAAACCATCCGGCAACTGAAAAACGAGGGTAGAACAATTATTATCATCGCCCACAGGCTAAGTACTGTACTTTTGGCCGACAATATTGTTGTGCTCGAAAATGGCCAGGTGACTGAACAGGGAACTCACACTGACTTATATAAGCTTAAAGGAAAATATTACGAAATGTGGCAGAAGCAAATGCCCGAAACCATTCTGAATACTCAAATTTAATAATCTTAAATCTCACAATATGAAAGCAATCGAACAAATGGAACGCCTGCAACGGATGAACGAGCTGATAAAAGCAGAATGTACGGGTACACCAGAGGAATTTGCCGACAAGCTTGGGATAAGCCGCAGGCAACTTTATGCCGAAATTGAATACTTTAAAGACTTAGGTGTAGCAATAGGCTATTCGAGAAGCCGTCGCACATTTAGCTTTTGCAATGGGCATGAAATAGAAATTGCCTACCGTGTAAAAGTGATGCCTAAAGAAATTACAAAAAAGATAAATGGAGGATTCTCAGAGAATATTTTTCCGTGCTTTTTTTATGCACGCAACGAACCTAATTTGGCCTTGGGTTTAACACAATTAACCCATAAATAAAATCTTTTATAAACTTTTAAAATTAAAAATTATGGAAAATGTATTAGATTTGAAACTATCTGGGTTATTGGAATTGGGCAAAGAGGAATTAAGAGAGTTTAATGGAGGAAATCCAGCTCTTCCAGTGTTAGGAGCAATTGCAGCAGCAAGTGCAATAACTATTGGTTGGAAGTCACTTTGTGACGCAGTGCATGAAGCGGGTAAAAATATAGGTGCTGCACTTGCACAATAATTTATTTTTAATATTCAACTTAAATTTAAAAGTTATGAAAAATCAGGAAATTTCTAAAAATGAATTAATGGAGATTGAAGGTGGAGGTGTAAAAGAAGCTGTTGCAACAACTGCATGGTATGTATTCAAATATTCAAGTTTAACTGGTGCTTTAGTGACAGGTATCATTGAAGGTTATTATGAAGAAAAAGCAAACCAGCAATAATAAAGTAAAAAGGTTAAGTAATATGATCATCACAATTATTAAGAACTTATGCAAGACTTTAAATCAGTTATAACAGAAGTAAAGAAACATACAGTTTTGTATGTACTGTCAATTATTGCAGTAATTACTTGGAGTATAGTTTTTTACTTAAAAATAGCTAACGAAATTAACGTTGTCGGGAAGGAGATTGGAGCTGCTTTGGCAATGTAATTTGGCTAAAATTAAGGATGCTTTGCTTGGATAACTCCTGTTTCTTGAAGCGAATATACTTATGTGCTGTGGTTAATATTATTGTAGCTTACTTAGGTTATTTCAAAAATAAATATAGTACATTATTTTAACCTATTAGAACTAAAAATGAGGCTATCCCAAAAGAGGTTAAAGCAATTGGTTATATAGCTGATTCATTTAGTCCGGCTTCTTAGTATTTATACTCTCATATGGCAATTACAAAAGAATTTATTGCATTTTTAAAACATCCGGTTCTAATAGAGCCGGATGTTTTAACATTTTTGCAGTCTATAAAACTCATAATTAAAGGTATTGTTTTTTATATCTTTTTATCGATTGGGTACATTCTATTAATTGCCCTGTTATCCTTGATTGGTCTGGATTTACCGGAATTACCCGCTGCGAAAATGTCTAAAATTTACAGAAGTGTAATTATTGCCCCTGTTATTGAAGAACTAATATTCAGGTTGCCTTTAAGAAATTTTTATAAAAATGTTTTTGTATTAGGGGGCCTGTTTTTATATATCGTTTTAAAAAAGTTAATCCCTGTTCCGTTGGCAGCAATTTTTGGGTTAGTTTCAATGGTATTGCCTTATTTCCCCAAACTGGCAGGCAGATTGGAAATAAATATCAATAATTTTGTCAAACAGTATTATGTAGGTGTTTTTTATTTTTTTGCATTTTCATTTGGAATTGCACACATTACAAACTTGCTAAACATAAGTTCAGAAACTTATCTCTCTCTTCTGGTTTACCTTATTAATCCACTGGCTGTAGGACTCTTTTTTGCTTTTGTAAGGATAAAATATAAGAATGGAATTTTATACGCCATAATTTTACACTCTTTAACGAATTTGCTGCACTATTTGCCTGCATTTTTTTAGCCTGCCCAGCTCGCTCAGCCCCGAAGTTTCAGGATGCAACCTGTGCACAATTCAAAGGAACCGAAATGCCTTTCTCCCTATCAGCTTGGTAGAATAAAGTCACTACATTTTGTGATTCCCATTTTCGGTCAACCTACTTCTGCATTTTTATTCATCCACACTGTAATTTTATACAATTCATATTTTTACACCATGCGCTTTTCAGATTGATTGAAAAGCAGAAAAAAGCAAAGGATTATAAAGTGAGAAATCTTTTAAACTGACTAAAGTATTTTCGTTCGCAGGGCAAGCAACAAGCAATTGAACTGTTGGTGGAAATAATGGCGCGACCTTTTTAAAGTTAAGTTTTCCAGCTTTGGGTATTTCGCTGTATTTGGCTTCAAGTAAAATGGTTTTACCTTCTTTTTCGGCCACAAAATCAATTTCAACGCCATTTTGGTCACGATAAAAAAACAGGTTCTTTCCACAGGTAAAACCCGACTTTAACAATTCGGTAAAAACAAAATTTTCCCAGATATTTCCCAAATGAGGCGAATTTTCAAGCGCCTGTAACGAATGTATATTCAGCAATGCACAAATAAGTCCATTGTCGCAAAAATAAATTTTAGGTGCTTTTATCAACCGTTTGCCCAGGTTTTGATAAAAGGGTGGTAAAAGGTAAATGAGCCCCGAAGTTTGGAGCAAATTTATCCATGCTTTAATGGTGTTTCCCGAAACGCCTGTGTCTTTCGCTATTTCGGCGTAATTAACAAGCTGGCCGGTGCGTAATGCCAAATGAATAACAAATCTCCTGAAATCCATTAAGTTATTCACATTCAGCATTTGTTTCAAATCGCGTTCGAGATAAGTTTGAATGTAATCTTCGAAAAAACCGGCAGCTCCTAAATCTTCTGCCCAAACCTCGGGAAATCCGCCTTTCCATAAGTAGTTTTCCGGATTCAATTCAAATCCTGCATGGTTCAGTTCGACAGCACTCAACGGAAACAGATTTATAATTCTGATACGACCCGCCAGTGATTCGGTTATTCCCTGCATCAGATTAAATTGTTGGCTGCCGGTTAAAATCCATTTTCCTTTTACATTTCTATCCTCATCAATTCTGATTTTTATTTCTCTGAAAAGAGATGGTGCATATTGAATTTCGTCAATAATTACCTGCTTTTCAAACCTGCTTAGAAATTTTGTCGGGTTTGTTTCAGCCTCCTCAGCTAAAAGAACTTTATCGAGTGTAACATATTCAGCTTCAGGGAAAAGTCTTTGCAATAAAGAACTTTTACCCGATTGTCTGATACCGGTAAGTAAAAGCGCTGGTCTTGTTTTAACCGCCTCAAGTATCTTTTGATAATAGTTTCTTTCAATCCACATGAAATACAATTTTTCTTCAAATTTAAGATAATATGAAATACAATTGCAGATTATCTTAAATTTAATCTCATATTTTAGTGATTCGCATGATTTGTATTTTTATTCATCCAATATGAAATTTTATGCAATTCAGATTTTTTACAATCCACTTTTCAGATTTATTTCTATTTTTGCAGCGTCGATTGATTTTTAAAACATCAACCGGTTTTTGAGATGAAGAAAAGAACAAAACTGATAACAAAATAAATGGAAGGAAATGCGTTTGAAACTTTTATAAGTCAAACGCATTTTTTTTAATACAACATTGATTATGCTGCAATTAAAACAAGCAAAACTGACCCTCGAAGACGGCACTGTGTTCACAGGAAAATCGTTTGGAAGCGAAAAAGCAGTGGCCGGTGAGGTGGTTTTTTACACCGGAATGACAGGCTACCCTGAAAGTTTGACCGACCCGTCGTACACCGGACAAATCCTGGTTTCCACCTACCCGATGATTGGGAACTACGGTGTGCCTGTGAACCGGATGGAGAACGGGGTTCACGCGCATTACGAATCAAACAAACTGCACATTACAGCGCTGATAATTTCTGACTACTCGTTCGAATTCAGCCATTGGAATGCCGAAAAAAGTCTGGCTGACTGGTTAAAGGAATGGAATGTTCCGGGCATTTTTGGAATCGATACACGAGCCTTAACAAAAATTTTACGTGAGAAAGGTTCGATGCTTGGCAAAATTGAATTCGACGACCAACCCATTGATTTTTACGACCCTAACAAGGAAAACCTGGTAGCCATTGCCAGTTGTAAGGAAAGGGAAGTGTATGGAAACGGAAAACACAAAGTGGTTTTGGTGGATTGCGGCGTAAAAAACAATATTATCCGCTGTTTGCTCGACCGCGATGCCACGGTGATTCGTGTTCCGTGGGATTACGATTTCACTGCGGAACAATACGACGGGCTGTTTATTTCCAACGGCCCCGGCGACCCTGCCATGTGCGATGCCACGGTACGATACATCAAATCGGCCATCGATGCTGAAAAACCGATTATGGGAATTTGCCTCGGGAATCAGTTGCTTGCCCGCGCTGCCGGCGCTGAAACCTATAAACTGAAATATGGTCACCGCAGCCACAACCAGCCGGTTTTGCTGACCGGAACCAACCGCTGCTACATTACCTCGCAAAACCACGGTTTTGCTGTGGCTACCGAAACACTCCCCGACGACTGGGAACCGCTGTTTACCAATGTAAACGACAATACCAACGAAGGAATCAGGCACAAAACAAAGCCATTCTTTTCAACGCAGTTTCACCCCGAAGCTTCGAGCGGCCCAACCGACACGGAATTTTTGTTTGACGATTTTATTGAAAATATTGTAAAGAAATGATACAGACTGACATCAAAAAGGCAATTATCCTCGGTTCGGGGGCACTGAAAATCGGCGAGGCCGGCGAGTTCGACTATTCCGGTTCGCAGGCGTTGAAAGCGTTGAAAGAAGAGGGTGTGGAAACCATTCTTATCAACCCGAATATTGCCACCATTCAAACTTCGGAAGACATTGCCGACAAAATTTACTTTTTGCCGGTGACCCCGTTTTTTGTGGAAGAGGTTATCAAAAAAGAAAAACCACAAGGAATTCTGCTGGCATTTGGCGGACAAACCGCGCTCAACTGCGGAGTGGCGCTTTTCAGAAGCGGGGTGCTCGAAAAATACAACATCAAAGTGGTGGGAACCCCGGTTCAGTCGATTATCGACACCGAAGACCGCGAGATTTTTGCCAACATGTTAGCCGAAATTGATGTAAAAACACCACGCAGTATTGCTGCGGTAAACATGGAAGAAGCACGGGCTGCAGCAAGAAAAGTTGGGTTCCCCATTATTATCCGTGCGGCATACACGCTGGGCGGACTGGGGTCAGGTTTCTGCGAAAACGACGAAGAACTCGAAGTGCTGGCACAAAAAGCCTTTTCCTATTCGCCCCAGATTTTAATTGAAGAATCGATAAAAGGATGGAAAGAAGTGGAATACGAAGTGGTGCGCGACAAATACGACAACTGCATCACGGTTTGTAACATGGAAAACTTCGACCCGCTGGGCATTCACACCGGCGAAAGTATCGTGGTTGCACCATCGCAAACGCTTTCCAATTCAGAATATCATAAACTGCGGGCAATTTCCATTAAAATTATCCGTCGCGTGGGTGTGGTTGGCGAATGTAATGTACAGTTTGCGCTCGACCCGCACTCCGAAGATTACCGCGTGATTGAGGTGAACGCCCGTTTGTCGCGCTCGTCAGCGCTGGCATCAAAAGCCACCGGCTATCCGCTGGCGTTTGTGGCAGCAAAACTCGGGTTGGGTTATGGTCTGCACGAGTTGAAAAACTCAGTGACAAAAGTTACAACAGCCGCCTTTGAACCTGCCCTCGACTACTGCGTGGTAAAAATTCCACGCTGGGACCTCACCAAATTTGTGGGCGTTTCGAAAAACCTGGGAAGTTCGATGAAAAGTGTTGGCGAAATTATGGCCATTGGCCGCAGTTTCGAAGAAGCCATTCAAAAAGGTATCCGCATGGTGGGGATTGGAATGCACGGTTTTGTGGCCAACAAAGAAGAAATCAGTATTGAAGCGATTGACGAAGAACTAACCAATCCTACCGACCGCCGTATTTTTGCCATTGCCGAAGCTTTCAATAAAAATTATACTGTTGATGAGATTTACAACAAAACAAAAATCGACCGCTGGTTTTTGCAGAAGCTGAGAAATATTTTCGAGCTGAAAAATGAACTCGAAACCTTCAATTCGCTCGAATCACTGCCAACCGACCTTTTAAAAGTATCAAAACAGGCTGGTTTTTCCGATTTCCAGATTGCCCGTCTTGTGTTAAAAAGCACCAACAAAAATATCAACGACGACCTGATTCGTGTGCGCAATCACCGGAAAGCCGCAGGAATTCTGCCTTCGGTAAAACAAATCGATACGCTGGCCGGCGAATATCCGGCACAAACCAATTACCTGTACCTCACTTATCATGGCACTGAACACGATATCGCGTTTACAAACGACGACAAATCGGTGATTGTGCTTGGTTCAGGCGCTTACCGCATCGGCAGTTCGGTTGAATTTGACTGGTGTAGCGTGAACGCCGTAAACACCATTCACAAAGAAGGTTACCGTTCCATCATGATAAATTACAACCCCGAAACCGTGAGTACCGATTACGATACCTGCGACAGGTTGTATTTTGATGAACTTACTTTTGAGCGCGTAATGGATATCATCGACCTCGAAAATCCGCACGGTGTTGTGGTTTCGATGGGCGGACAGATTCCGAACAACCTGGCCATGAAATTGCACCGGATGAATGCACCCGTTTTGGGGACTTCGCCAATAAAAATCGACAATGCCGAAGACCGTGATAAATTCTCTTCACTGCTCGACACATTAAAAATCGACCAGCCCCGATGGGCAAAACTGACTTCAATCGACGACATCCATGTTTTTGCCGAAAGAGTGGGATTTCCACTGCTTATCCGCCCGTCGTATGTATTGTCGGGTGCGGCCATGAACGTGGTTTCGAACCCCGACCAGCTTGAACATTTTCTGCAAATGGCCGCCGATGTTTCGAAAGAACACCCGGTGGTTGTGAGCGAATTTATTGAGGAAGCCAAGGAAATTGAAATTGACGCCGTGGCCAACAATGGCGAAATGATTGCTTACGCCATCTCTGAACATGTTGAATTTGCCGGGGTACACTCGGGCGACGCCACCATAGTTTTCCCTCCACAAAAACTGTACATTGAAACCATCCGCCGGGTAAAGAAAATTGCCCGTCAATTGGCCAAAGGACTTGAAATTACAGGACCTTTCAATATTCAGTTTCTTGCAAAAGACAACGACATTAAAGTAATTGAATGCAACCTGCGGGCATCACGCAGTTTCCCGTTTGTGTCGAAAGTAATGAAACTCAACCTCATCGAAATTGCCACCAAAGTGATGTTGGGGATTGAAGTTCCGAAACCCGATAAATCGATTTTCGAACTCGAATATGTGGGCGTAAAAGCGCCGCAATTTTCGTTTGCACGTTTACTGAATGCCGACCCGGTTTTGGGTGTTGACATGGCATCGACAGGCGAAGTGGCTTGTATCGGCGAGAATTTTTACGAAGCCATTCTGAAATCGATGCTTTCGGTGGGCTACCGTTTGCCGCTGAAAAATGTACTGATTTCGTCGGGTCCGTCGCGCGGAAAAATCGAATTACTGAACAGCGCCCGCATGTTACGCGACCGCGGTTACAACATTTTTGCCACCGAAGGCACACACAGGTTTTTCCTCGATAATGGTATCGAAAACACGCTGTTGTATTGGCCCGATGAAGAGGACCGGAAACCAAATACAATTCAGTATTTAAAAGAGAAGAAAATCGATTTGGTTATCAACATTCCGAAAAACCTCACCAACCGTGAGCTACATAACGGATACCAGATTCGGCGCAGTGCCATCGACTACAATATTCCGCTGATTACAAACTCGCGGGTTGCCAGTGCATTTATTTATGCCATTTGCAAATACGAAATTGAAGATTTGCCAATAAAAGCCTGGAACGAATACCGATAAATGCAGAACAACTCATTGTAATAAAAAAAGCTGCGAATATCATCACCATCAATAAAGTATCGAAATCGTTTGGCAACAAACTGATACCCGACTATGTTGATTTGACAGTGGGAAAAGGCGAGTTTGTAACTTTTCCGGGACAGCGTGGATGCCCGTTGCGCCGTATTCAACCATTACCCCGACAAAAACGATGAAGTACTCGAAATGTGGAGTCCTGCCAAAGGCGACAGCCTTTTCAGCGGAATGACCACGATGATTATCATTGTTTTGATGCCACTGATTGCTTTTATCATGTTGCGCATAATCACCAAAACAAAAAGCAAACGAAAAAAACAAAGCCGCATAAAACGGAGGTAAACAAAAACCTTCTTAAAGAAGATACACGGGGCTTGCTTCAAACCTTGAAGTAAGTTCAATCTGATACTCCTGTGCAATCGGGTTCAATGCAGAAAGCGCTGTTGCAGGAGTATTATTTTCTTTGGAAATATGACTCAGCAAAACACATTTCAGTGTGTCACTCGCATGATTTTGGAGTAATTCTAACGCCTGTGCATTCGAAAGATGACCAACTGACGATGCCACCCGTTTCTTCAAAAACCAGGGATAACTACCTTCCCAAAGCATTTTTTCATCGTAATTAGTTTCGAGAAATAAGGCATAACATTGTTGCACATGTTTTTTTACATTTTCGCAGGGTTCGCCAATGTCGGTAAAAACGCCCACACTTTTTTCGCCATACTGAACCCGGAAAGAACAGGGCTCAGAAGCATCGTGGTTTTTCAGAAATGAGTGTACGAAGAAGCCGCCTGCCTCAACAACATCTCCCGGTTGAAAAAACGATGGAAAATCGGGCCGCTGATTTTTATAGGCACCATACCATGTTTTTGCCGTTAGGTAAACCGGAACCCGCAGCCGTTTGCCCAAAACCCGCGCTCCGCTGATATGGTCGCTGTGTTCGTGTGTAATAAACAGTGCTTTTATTTTTGCAGGGTTCAGGTTACGTTCCTGCATCCGCTGCACAATTTGTTTAAACGAAATTCCGGCATCAACAAGGACTGCTTCATTCTGGTTTCCAATATAATAGCAGTTTCCGTTGCTGCCCGATGCGATGGCACAAATTTCAATCATTAAAAATATTTTGAGGCTAAAATAACCATTTTGAAAGGAAATCTTTACAATTATCTTCATTTCAAATTCGAGGAAGAATGCTGCTCAAAAACACTCCCTGAAGACAAAAAATCGGATTTTGGCGAACGTAATCGACAAATTTTGATATATTTGGCGGTTATAATCGACAAAATATGATAAAAAGAGAAATTGAAGCATTAATTCTTTCAAAATTTTTCAAAGGCAAAACTATTATTTTGTTAGGTGCACGCCAGGTTGGAAAGTCATCTCTGTTAAAACAAATAGAAGCATCGATAAACCAAAAGGTTATCTGGTTAAATGCCGACAATCCCGAAGTCAGGATAATTCTTAATCAGCTGAATGGAAACAGGGCAAAAGAAATATTTCCGAAAGGTTCCATCATTTTTATCGATGAAGCACAACGACTTGAAAACTCAGGGTTAACTTTAAAAATTATCCATGACAATTGTGAAGAGTTTCAAATGATAGCTACCGGTTCGAGTTCGTTTGAACTATCAGATAAAATAAAGGAAGCCATGACAGGAAGAAAATGGAGTTATTCACTTTTCCCCATTTCATATAATGAATTGTATAACCACTCCGGAGCTTTTGAAACGTTCCGTAATCTGGAAACAAGACTCATTTATGGGTCTTATCCTGAAGTAATCAATCATCCGGGAAATGAAAAAGAAATACTTCACGAACTGATGACGGATTACCTGTACAAAGACATTTTTATGCTGAAAGATGTGCGCAAACCCGATGCTATTGAAAACCTGCTGAAGGCGCTGGCATTTCAGGTTGGAAACCAGGTTTCGTATCGCGAACTTTCTCAACTTGTTGGTATTGATAAAGAAACCATCGAAAAATACATTTATTTGCTTGAAGAGGCCTTTATTATTTTCAGATTGGGGTCATTTTCAAGAAATCTAAGGAACGAACTGAAACACTCACGGAAAATTTACTTTGTCGATAATGGCATTCGTAATGCACTTATCAACCGTTTCAGCCCAACTGACCTGCGTGATGATACCGGTGCTTTATGGGAAAATTACCTGATTTCGGAAAGAAGAAAAAAGAATGAATATACGCGTTCCTACAAAAACACCTATTTCTGGAGAACAACATTTCAGCAGGAAATTGATTACATTGAAGAATCAGATGGTAAGATTAATGCATTTGAATTCAAATGGGGAGAAAAACCGAGATTTAAAGTACCTGCTCCTTTTACAACCACATATCCTGAGGCCGAGGTAACTCTGATTACCAGGGAGAATTATACTTCATTCTTAATGTAATCAGTTTTTCCTGAGATACATTTTCGGGGCAAAATACCTTCGCCAGAATTTTAACCGGATAAGCGAAGTGTAGCTGATTAAAGCACTGAAAAACCTGAACTTCAGCAGAAAGTGCAAAATCCGGTAACTGAAAAAGATGACAGGGAAACCGGTAACAATCGTTACAATATCAAAAATCAGGTTATAATACTGCGCCGATTCGGGTGTTATCTGAAATAATTCTTTCAGAATAAAAAACGGAAGTACCAGAAACACCAGCCACCAGATAATTGCCACAAAAAGGTGTGGAGTTTGAATGGCACGTTGCGGGCAGCGGTTCATGCAGTGCATACAACTTTCGCATTTGTGTGTCCAGAACGGACGTTCGTTTTTTATCACAATGGCTTTTACCGGACATTCTTTTTCGCATAGTAAACAGTTATTACAGTGGCTGTCGGCAATAAAAGTTTTGGCTAATGCAAACCTGCCCAATAAAATATAGGCAACCGAAATCGGGCTGATGAGCAAATCAATGGGCAACGAAACCAATCCCTTGAACACATTTTTCCCATCCAGAATTTTCGCTGCAAATCGTTTAGTTATTTTCTCACAACGATAGAATATTGAATCAACAACTTTTTGTCGCAGTCCGGGATGAATCGAAATCCAGTTTGAAGGCAGGTCCATGGGCTGCAATCCCTTGATTTTGTATCCTTTCAACAGCAGAATAATTGCAGGAAAGAGTTGTGCAAGCCCACTTAAACCAGGGGTAAAAAGTTTTGACAGCTTCATGCCAGCTCGGGTGTTGAGCAAAAAAACCGGATTGTTTCCGTTTGGAAACTTTAATAAAAAATCGATTACAACAGGTGGTGCATTAAACCCGTGAGTCGGGTAGCAAAAACCAACCAGTGTATCGGGGCCGACAGAAAAATCGAATGCTTTAAGCGATGGTGCAATCTGAATCACTGAAGCTGTAACGCCCCTGTTTTCTGCTTCACCGGCAATCCAGTTGGCGGCAGCAAGCGCGTTACCTGTGCCGGTAAAATAATAGATGTTGAGATTGCCATACATGAAAATCAACTTTTCAGATTTTTAATTTCATCCTAAAAATAGCTCGAACCATCCCAGCAGTGTGTACACACTTTCTCTTTGGGTAAACCAATGGCATCCATTAAATCGTTCAGTTTCTGAAATTTCAGTGTGGTTAATCCAAGGTTCAGTCTGATTTTTTCAACCATCGCTTTATATTCTTCCGTATCGGGGTCTGAGTATTTTTTAAAATCCACATCTTCAGTTCCTTCCAGTTGGTTAATTGCGGTTCGCGTAGCAAGTTCAAGTGATTTTCTCGATCTTGAAAAATTCAGAAATTCGCACGGATATGTTAATGGAGGACAGGCTATTCGCATGTGTACTTCCTTTATTCCTTCTTTAAACAAATCTGCAGTATTGTCTTTCAGCTGGGTACCCCGAACTATAGAGTCATCAAGAAAAACTCCTCTTTTTCCTGTGATTGTAGCCGGATTTGGAATCAGTTTCATTTTCGCTACCAAATCTCTCCTTTCCTGACTTTGCGGCATAAAGCTTCTTGGCCAGGTTGGGGTATATTTTGCATAAGCCCGCATATACGGAATTCGGCTCTCGTGACTGTACCCAATTGCATGACCAACACCCGAATCGGGAATTCCGGCTACAAAATCGGCGGCAACTTTGTCGTTTTTTGCAAGAGTTGCTCCACAACGGTAACGGGTTTCCTCAACATTAATTCCTTCATAATACGATGGCGGATAACCATAATACACCCAAAGGAAGGCGCAAACCTGCATTTTATCATTGGGCTTGCGCAATTGTTCAAAACCATCGGCTGTAATTTTTACAATTTCGCCGGGGCCAAGATATTTTTCAATTTCAAAATCCAGATTGGCAAACGAACATGTTTCGGATGCAATTGCATAACCGTGACTGTTTTTGCCAATTATTACCGGCGTACGGCCTAATTTATCGCGGGCAGCAATTATTGTATCGTCAATTAAAATCAATATTGAACATGAGCCTTTAACCTTGTTAAATACATTTTCGATTCCTGACACCAAATCATCTCCATCAGCAATTAATATCGAGATTAATTCAGTCGGATTTACACTCCCCTGGCTTGTTTCGGCAAATGTGCGGCGATTTTTCAAACATTCCTGTTCAAGTTCGTCGGCGTTAGCAATTTTACTTACACTACAAACCGCAAACTTGCCAAGATGAGTATTTGCCACAATTGGTTGTGCTTCTGTATCGCTGATCACACCAATTCCTGCATTACCTTTAAATTTATTGATATCGCCTTCAAATTTTGATCTGAAGTAACCATCTTCCAAACTATGAATAGCTCTTTGAAATCCATCTCCCGGATTTGAAAATGCAAGTCCGGCACGTTTGGTTCCCAGGTGAGAATGATAATCGGTACCATAAAAAACTGGTAAAACACAATCGTATTTTGAAACACAGCCAAAGAATCCGCTCATGAGAATGGTTTTAGATTGATTTATGTTGTGAAATTATGGGTTTTTCAATTGGATAATGCCCTTAAAAACCAACTGTTATCAACATTCTTCCAACAACTGCAGAAAAAGCGCGGGAGCGGATTACTTTACCAGCTTCGAAATGGCTTTAAACTCCGGCGCTGCCGACGAGCGGGTGAGTTCGAACAATATCGATTCGTACGAAGTCATCAGAATTCCCTCGTACCTGAAACGCTCTTTTGCAATTTCAATGCTTTGAGGCAAACGTGATGACACACAATCCATCACCACCACCGGATTGTAACCGGCTGCTTTCAAATCGACTACTGTTTGCAGCACACAAACATGCGATTCAATTCCGCAGATAATAATGTTTTTTGCGCTCAGGCTTTTCAGTTTTCCCATCACAGCAGGTTCGTCGCAACAGCTGAAATCCCGTTTTTCGATGAAGGAGAAATCAGGAATTACTGCTTTAATTTCATCAGCAGTTTCGCCCAGCCCTTTTGTATATTGCTGGGTTACCAACATAGGAATATTCAGCGCAGTCAATCCTTCAATCAGGGTTGAACAATTTTTAATCAACGTTTCCTTTTCATACATCGCAGGTATAAGCCGTTCCTGAATATCTATAATTAAAGCGGCAGTATTTTCTTTTGTGATTCTCATTGCTTCTGTTATTAAAAAATTAAAATACCGGACTTAAGAAAGTCCGGTTCCCGTGGCTTGCGCGCGCGATTTGTCGCCCAAATATCCGCCGTGGTGGCGTTTGGCGTAATCTTCAGCAGAAAAACCAATCCGGTTCATCATCGAAACCACCAGCGCATCGCCAATTACAGTCATAATCGTGGTTGAAGTTGTGGGTGTGAGTCCCAGCGGACAAACTTCTTTGGGATTTCCGGTATAAATAAATGCGTCGGCCTTTTTAGCCATTTCACAATCCGGATTGCTTGAAATCAGAATCAATGGTAAACCCGGGTGCAGACGGTTTGCCAGTTCAACAAGCTCAATAATTTCGCGTGTCCTCCCCGAGTTCGAAATAAAAAGCAACACATCGTTTTGCTGAACCACACCCAAATCGCCATGCTGAGAATCGCTTGGATGCAAAAAAACGGCAGGCGTTCCGGTTGAGCTGAAAGTGGTTGCAATATTGGCCGCAATTTGTCCGGCTTTACCCATGCCACTCGCCACCAGTTTTCCCTTTTTCTGATGAACGCGTTCAAAAATCAGTTCGATGGCTTTAACAAAACTGTCTTCCACCGGGATGTTTAATACAGCCTGTGCTTCCTGTTCAATCACCCTGCGAATTGTGTCTTTCATTTTTCTTTGAATTGAAATGCAAATCTAATTGAAAAATAAAAACTGAAGTGTATCGCTATTTTAAAACTACTGCGCGATATAAAGAGATTAAATTTAGTGCCTTTTAAGGTGCGAAATATCATAAAAAAAAGAACATATTGACAACTCTATATGTTTTAATAATTTTACTTTTGACTTTCGTTTTTAAACCAATAACAGCAACAGTGAACCAGTACGCAATCGGTTTGTTTACCGGATAATGTTGATGAAAGATCAGGAAAAAACCAAAACAACATATTTTATTAATACAATGAAAATACACGAATATCAAGCCCGAAATTTATTCAGGAAGTACGGGATTCCTGTTCCGGATGGCGTTGTTTGCCAATCGGTTGAAGAAGTAAAGGAAAAAGTGCCGGACGATGGTAAACTGCGCGTAGTTAAAGCCCAGGTTCATGTTGGCGGCCGTGGAAAAGCCGGTGGTGTTAAACTTGCACGCACAAAAGAGGAAACCATTGAAAAAGCCGGCCAGATTCTGGGAATGGACATTAAAGGCCTGACCGTTGAAAAAGTACTGGTAGCCGAAGCTGTTGACATTGAAAAAGAGTTTTACGTTGGTTTGATAAACGACCGTAACTCGAAATCAGTAACCCTGATGGCAAGCGCCGAAGGCGGCGTTGAAATTGAAGAAGTGGCCAAAACAAATCCGGAAAAAATCATTAAAATGAGCATTGACCCAACCATGGGTTTAATGGACTGGCAGGCACGTAAAATTGCTCTGCAACTGATGAACGACCCGGCTCAGATTCGCCAGGCTGCGTCAATCCTTGCCAAATTGTACAAATTGTATATCGAAACCGATGCTTCACTTGCCGAAATCAACCCACTGGTTTTAACTCCTGATAAAAGAGTTCTGGCTATCGACGGTAAAATGAATTTCGACGACAACGCCTTGTTCCGTCAGCCTGAGGTACTTGCCATGCGCGAAGTAACACCCGACGAACAAAAGGAAATTGATGCCAACGAAAAAGGCCTTTCGTACATAAAACTCGATGGAAACATCGGTTGTATGGTAAATGGTGCCGGTTTGGCAATGGCGACAATGGACATGATTAAACTTTATGGAGGTGACCCGGCAAACTTTTTGGATATCGGAGGCTCGTCGAACCCGCAAAAAGTGGTTGATGCCATGAACATTTTGCTCAGCGACACCAACGTAAAAGCGGTGATGATTAATATTTTCGGCGGTATCACCCGTTGCGATGATGTGGCCCGCGGACTTGTTGCGGCACTGACAACCATTAAAACAGACATTCCGATTGTTATCCGTTTATCGGGAACCAATGCAAAAGAAGGTCTTGCAATTATCAAAGAATTTGGGTTGCCAACCGTTTCAACAATGAGCG